>NZ_VCBQ01000092.1:0-20368 GCF_006386455.1 Paracoccus sp. FO-3
TCTCAGATTAAAGGGCAACGCGACAACAGTCTACAACGACCGGGTGAGTGATGAGGGTTTTGCTACCCGTTCGATCTACGATTTCGTGAAATATAAGCATGCTCTCGACAAGCGCGACTGCACTTGCGCCGGCAAAGTCGCGCCCTTCCAAGGGGTCAACCTGATCAAAGCCGAGCTGACTGAAAAGGAAGGTGAGGATTGGAACCGCTTTAAATGGGGCGAGCACTATCAGACCGAGGGACGCAAGATTCGCGATCAGGTCGAAGCCATGTGCGGAGGCGAGTTCTGATGGGCATCGTCAGTGACATCATGGGGACAATCGACACGAGCATCGTGTCGGCGGGGGAAAAATTCTTCGAGGCCTCAGCCTCGGGGATGCTGCCGGTGATGACGATCGCCTGCACCATCCTGCTGATCCTGATCGGCATCAATATGGCAGTCGGCTATTACCAGATGAGTGGTCGCGATGCGATCCAGATCGCGACCCGCATCGTGATGATCTACATATTCGCCTTCAGCTGGTCGAATTTCAGCGTCGTCTATCAGGCTTTCGCCCATACCGGCGAAACGCTGGCCATGGAGTTCTTCAACGTCGCCAGTTCGACCAGCACGGACAGCATCTATGGCGCGATGGACAAAATGGCCGTCAATATGTCGGACGCCGCTGACGGCGTGGCCAGGTCGCAGGGCTCGATCATGCGCGGGGTGCTGGGCGCATTTTTCTATGCAATCCTCGCTCTACTGATGGCGGGCTATGTTCTGATCGTGGCCTTCGCCAAGATCATGATCGCGGTTCTGCTCGGCGTTGCGCCCTTGGCTATCACCGCCACGATCTTCGAGCGGTCGAAAGGCATGTTCGAAGCATGGCTCGAAAGTCTGGTCGGCTACCTGATGTATCCGATCGCCGCCTCGGCCGTGATCTCGGTCATCATAGTCGTAGCACAGAAGCAATTTGTGCCGCAGGAAAATGTTGAAACGATCAACCAGCTCCTCGGATTTTGCGTCGTGGTTTTCGTCGGCATCTTCGCGCTGAAGGCGATCCCGGACGCGGCCGGCCAGATGACCGGACATTTTCGTTTGTCCACCATCGCACCGGAAGTCCTGCGCCTCGGGCAGCGCGGCGCTGCCGCGACGGCAAAGCAGCTGCCGGGCGTGAAGCAGCTGCAGCAATACCGCCAGGACAGGCAGTTGATCGCCCAAGGCTTCAAGAACGGCACGGCCGACAGTCCGGAACAGGTGAAGAAGGATCGCGACCGCGAGCTTCGCGAACGTGGCGCCATGCTGCGCCAGAAGCGCGACGACATGCGCAGGCTGCGCGGCGGAAATTAATTCAGACGGCTTAATTGCCTGAAATCAGGAGTTAAATTCATGACAGACCAAGAGTCTGAACAGAGGACGATTCTCGAAAACGAGATTATTTTCGGCGTCCCCCGCCGTGAGCGCATGGGGTGGATGGTGGGCATCGTCGGCAGCCTGGTCGGCCTGGGCGGGATTACGGTGGCGTTGATGACCCTGCCGCTGAAGGAGACGCAGGCCTTCCTGACCATCGTGGATCGCAACACCGGCCAGGCCGAGCGGGCGGTGCAGATCGAGCGGGCCAGCATCGAGCATGCAGACGCGGTGAAACAGAGCCTGCTCTACAACTACGTCATGAGCCGCGAGACCTATGACGTGAACGATAACGAGGACCGGATTCTGCGGGTCTATCGTCAGTCGGCCGGCCAGGCGCAACAGTCGTTGCGCGAACAGTGGACCGAAGGTCACGAAAACTACCCCCTGACGCTTTACGGCCAGTCCGGCAAGGTCAGCATCGAGGTGCTGTCGATCAACCAGATCAACCCGAACACCGCAACGGTCCGCTTCGTCAAGACGCTGACCCGCCCGGGCGAGGATGACCGGATCGGCAATTTCACCGCCACCGTCACCTATCAGTTCGTGCCGAGCCAGCAATCCGCACTGGAGCTGGTCTGGCAGAACCCATTCGGCTTCACCGTCACGGATTACCGTTCCACCCCGGACTCGCTGGAAGCGCAACAGGAGGGCCTGAAATGATCAAACCCATCACCACCACCGCCGCCCTGGCCTTGATCCTGGCGATACCGGGGCTGGCGCTGGCCGAAGCCCGGCCACAGGCCGGCTCGCGTGACAGCCGCGTGACCTATGCCAATTATGTAAGCGGTCAGGTCTATCACGTTCAGACCCGGGTCCGGAACGTGACGCTGATCGAGCTGGGTGACGGCGAGAACATCCAGTCGATCGCGATCGGAGACAGCGAGAGCTTTCAGATCGACAAGCTGGAAGGTTCCAATGTCTTCACCGTGAAGCCGGTGGTCGAAGGTGCCTCGACCAACATGACGGTCGAAACGGACCGCCGCTTCTATTTCATGCAGGTCACCGAAACAGCACGTGGCACACCGTCCTGGTCGGTCAAGTTCTCAGTCCCTGGCTCGGGCCGTTCGACGCGCAGGGCTTCCAGCGCGGCCGCCGAGGCCTCCGCGACCCTGCCGCGTATGCGTTATTCGGTTTCGACCAGATCGACGGGCGCGGAGTTTGCGCCAGTCGGGGTGAGCGATGACGGCACCAAGACCTACTTCAAGATCCCCGCCGGCGCGCCGATGCCCTCGGTCTTCAGGGCAGATGCGAAGGGCCAGGAATACACGGTCAACACCACGACGAACGGCACCATCATCACCGTTGCCGGCAGATCCGAGCGTTGGGTGCTGCGCTATGGCGACAGCTACGTCTGCGTCACCGGGGAGCCGGCTTCGGTGGTCAGGTAAAGGGGTATCGCGCCATGGCGAACGAAAACGACGACAACAGCATCCAGGAACGGTTGAAACGCATCCAGGGCAAGGTCAGCAAGCCAAGCCGGTGGCGGCCCTATGCCATCGGCGCGGGCACCTTCATTGCCGGAGCCGCGCTGACCAGCTACGCCTTCCTGGCCGCGCCTGATGCCACCCCGCAGCAGCCCTCACTGAATCTGCCCACATCCGAGGTGAACGAGTTCCAGGACAATTCTGGTCTGGACGGCTTCACCATCTCGCGGCCGAGGCCGGAGAGCCGGCCGGCACCGCAGCCACAGGCACAGCCCGCGGTTCAGCAAAGCGCGATCAGCGACGAACAACTGAACGGGATGATGGCTGAGATTGCCGAGCTCCGAAACCAGGCCAGTGCCAGGGCCGGTGAGATGGAAAAGCTGCAAGCTGCTCTTGAGGCCGTGCGGAAGGAGAGCGAGGCGAAGGACGCCCAGGTGGCGGAGGCCGAGCGCGAGCGGATGCGCCTTCAATCGCAGCTCGACAACCAGGCCGATATGTTCGCGCAGCAGCAGGACGAGGCGATGTTCGAACAGCAGCGTCTGGCCGAGCTTCAGGCCCGGCGGGCGGAAGAAGAGGCCCGGCGCCAGGCGCAGATCCAGTCGCCGATGGTGGCCTTTCGCGCCAGCGGAACCAGTGCGGGTGGCGGCGAGGGCGAAGAGCGGAAATATGAGGGCGACGAAGCGTTCCTGCGCGCCGGCGCCCAGAAATCCACTGTGACCCGCAGCCAGGTGATCGCCAATCCGAGCAACACCATCATCCAGGGCACGATGATCGAGGCCACGCTGGAAACCGCGATCAGCTCGGCGCTTTCGGGGAACGTCGCGGCCAATGTCAGCTATGACGTTTGGTCGATGGACATGAGCCAGGTGCTGATCCCTCGTGGGTCAAAGCTCTATGGCCGCTACAGTTCGGATGTGGATCGCGGCCAGCGCCGGGTGTTGATTGCCTGGGACCGCCTTGTGACTTCGGACGGGCAATCGGTCCAGCTGGAAGGCTATGGCACGGACCGGATCGGCCGCTCGGGAATGCCCGGCCATGTGAACAATCACACACTGGCCCGGTTCGGGGCAGCCGCCGCCGTTTCAGTCATTGGCGCGCTGCCAGCGATCATCACCGCTGCTATGGAGGACGACGACGAAAACGGGAACAGCAACAATGACGTGGCTTCGACCACGGCGGCAAATGTAGGCCAGGGTGCATCGACCGCGCTTGGTAATGTGATGCAGGGCTACCTGGACGTGCCGCCGACGATCTCGGTCGATCAGGGCGCAGTCGTGCAGGTTCGGGTCAACAATGATCTGGAGCTGTTCTGATGAACGGTTATCTCGACCATTACCTTGCAAAGCTCGATGGGCCGCTGACCGATCCTGCAACCATCGAGCTGGCGATCAACAGCGACGCCTTGATCTGGGTCGAAAAGGCCGGTGCAGCATCAATGAAACCGCTCGAAGGGCATGCGATCTCCGTTGAAGAGGTCACGGACCTGGCAAAGCAGATTGCGAATACCGCCCAGCTGAGGCTGACGGACAGCGAGCCGATGATTTCGACCACCGTGACCTACAAGGGGGTCACGCTGCGCGTCCAGGCGATGATTCCACCAGCGTCATCGGGCGGCACCTGTGTATCCATCCGGCTGTTCCGTCGCCGCAGGGCGGAAGAACAGCCGAAGCAATTTGCCGTCCTGCGCCAGCAGGGATCATCGCTGGAGGCAGAGCGGCTGGAGAAGATACGGGGCATGCGCGAGCTCGTCGAGGCCACCGAGGCCGGGACGATTGCGGATGAGTTCCTTGAGCGGTGCGTGCGGGAGAAGCTAAACATCATCATTTCAGGCGGCACGTCGACCGGCAAGACCGAGCTGGCGCGCAGGCTGCAATGGATGATTGACGATTCCGAACGGCTGGTTCTGATCGAGGATTCGGCCGAGTTGCTGCCGCATCAGCCGAACCATGTCAGCCTGATCGCCTCGCGTTCGGAAAACTCGTCCCGCTCGGCCGAGAAGCTGTTGCAGGCGACACTTCGACTTCGGCCGGACCGCATCATCCTCGGCGAGTTGCGTGGCGCCGAGGCGATGACGTTTCTGGAATCAATCAATACCGGCCATGCCGGCAGCTTCACGACGATCCATGCGGAAACAGCCCGCAAGGCCATGGACCGTCTAGCTTTCCTGGTCCTGAACACGGGTATCAGGCTCAATTACGCCGAAATCCTGCGATACCTGCGCGGGTCGATCGACCTGGTGATCCAGACAGGGCGGCAGGGCGACCGGCGGGGCATCATGGAAGTCTATTTCCCCGCTCTGGATGAGCATCTTACCTGATTACCCCCAGATCAGCCCGTCAAACGGGCCAGAAAGGATTTTTCAATGGCACAGACTGATGAAACGAATAAGGCGCTTACGCCCGATGAACTGCGTGAGAAGGCTGACGCGCTGATCGAAACCGGCCGCCAAGTGTTGGTCGAGGCAGAAAAGATGGAGCCCGGCGAAGCCCGCACTCATCTTGAGGATACAGTGATGAATATAGTCGAGAAAATTTCGCAAAACGAGATTAGCGAAGATTTGCTTGCCGAGGCGGGGACGGACTATCGGGCAGGTGTTGACCGCTTCAACGAACTCCTTGAGGCCCAGGGCCTCGCCACATCAGTCGATGTGAGGACCGATGCCATTGCAGATTATGAGGCGCGGTTCCCCGATGGCGATACCAGAATGGCAGACGAGATTTCGGACGACGCGCGCCGCGCTCAAGAGCAGGAGGATGCGGAGCTGGATGCAGCGTTCGAGGAGATGCGCCAGATGCACCTCGATGAGCTGGAGCTGCGAGCAAACAGCGGTGAACTGCACATTCCCGTGGTTACTGGCGACGGAGAGCAGTTGGAAATGACCGAGGGGCAGATCAGGGAGGCAGCATCACGCGATCCCGACCTGCGGCTGGAAAGCCCCGACGACGAGGCCGACCTTGAGCCGACCGATGAGAACATTGCCGCCTTGCGCGAATACCACGAGCAACATCGCCGTGATAACGAGATCGACTATGACGCCGCCGGCGATCCTGACTATCTCGGGGCGCAGGCCGAGGCGCAGTTTAACCGCACCGAGGAGCAGCAATCTTGGGAAGATCGACAAGCTGATCTTCTACGCCAGCAGCAGGAGGCTGTCGCGGCTGGCCGCGAAGCGGAGGCGAGGGGCGAGCGCGTTATCTACGTCAACGGCAGGCCCTACGTGGACCCCGGCAACGAGCACGAACCTGGTGCGGATGCAAATGCGGCGACGTTGCAAAGGATCGAGAGCTCATCCACCGACATGATGATGAGTCTGGTGGATCGCATGAGAGACGACATCACCTTCGTCCGCGAGAACATCAGGGAACTGCCCGCACGTGATCGCGGCCCGGTCACAGATGCATTTCGGCAGGTCGTGACCGAAGCAGCAGCGCAGGTTGAGCAGGACCAGCAAGCCGAACGGCGCCATGAAGCCGGAAGCGACCTGGAATTGTGAGGTAGGTCATGAGCCGCACCCTTATCGCACTGCCCATCGGTATCGTGGTCGGCGCCATAGTCGGGCTCATGATCGGTGGCATGTGGGTCCAGCATCAGCTCGGTGCCAATATTTCCACAGCCGACCCCTTCATCCTGGTGAATGAGTTTCCCGGTTGGGAACGGATCATGCTGCAACCCTGGCGCGCCGGCTACCAGATCGTCGGGGCGGCCATTGGTGCCACGGTGCTTCTGGTGCTGGCCCTATCCTTCACGCAGCAACTGACGGAATACGGCAAGGCGCATTTCCAGACACGCGCCGAAATCCGCAAGAACGGACTGATGAAGGCCATCGGCAGCGGCCTGGTCTTTGCCCGTCACAACCGCTGGGGGCTTCTCGGTCGCATCCTCGGCTTGAATCGCTTCGTCGCCGCCGACTGGAACAAGTTTCCACATTGCCTGATGGTGGCGCCGACACGGGCGGGCAAAGGCGTCGGTTATGTCATCCCGAACACGCTGCTTTTCCCGGGATCATGCGTGATCCTTGATGTGAAGGGCGAAATCTTCGAGGCCACAGCCCGTTACAGGCAGGCGCAGGGTGACAAGATCTTCTATTTCAGCCCCTTCGACTTCGAGCATCAGTCTCACCGCTACAACCCCCTGGAACGGATCGCGCGGCTGAAGAATACCGACCAGCAGTTCACCGAGTTGAGCAAGCTCGCGACCTATTTTCTGACAACCAGCGAGAAAGGCGGCGCAGCCGACTTCATCGTGGGCGCACGCGAACTGTTCGTCGCCGGTGGGATGCTGGCCATCGAGCGCGGCAAGCCGACGATCGGCGAGATCACCCGGATCCTTTTCGGCGGTGCCGACAAATCAGCCGAGTATAAGAATCGCGCCGCAGAGACCCGCCACCCACAAACCAGAGACATTTTCACCGATTTCAGCGGCTATGCCGACCGCACCCTGTCGTCATACGTTTCCGTCCTGAAGGGCGCCGGCCTCGGTCTTTGGGTCAACCCCCAGATCGACCGAGTGACCAGCGGCAATGATTTCAGCTGGCAGACGCTGCGCTCGGAACTGCAATCCGTATATCTTGTGGTCAATTCCGACGACATCATCACGCTCGCGCCTTTGCTGCGCCTGCTGTTCGGCGAGTTGATTGCGACCTTGCGCGCGACCCTGCCCAACCCCAAAACGGAACCCTGGCCGGTTATGATCCTCATGGACGAGTTCGACCAGCTCGGCAAGATGCCCATCGTAGTCCAGTCCCTGAAGCAGCTGGCCGGCCATGGTGGACGTGTTTCCATCATCACGCAGTCGATCCCCGGCCTGGACAAGATCTACGAGGAAAACGACAGGCTTTCCATCGAGTCGGCCGCCGGCATGAAGCTGTTCATCAGCCCGAACGAGAAAAAGACCGCCGCCGAGGTGTCGGAAGCCCTGGGCAAGACGACTAGGCTCTCGGTCAGCGACAGCTATTCCTCGGATGGCAAGGGGATGCGCCGACGTTCCGTCTCGCGCCGGAATGAAGAGCGGCCCCTGCTCACCCCGGACGAGGTAAAAAAGCTTGACCCGACAAAGGTCATCCTGATCCCCGAGCGCCAGCACGCGATCCTCGCAGACCGGATCGTCTATTTCAAAGATCCGTTCTTCCAGAAGATCATGGAAGCTCAGAAAAGACCGCTGCCCTACCCGGATGAGCGTCACGCGATGCAGGCCATGCGTCAGCAGATCGAGCAGCTTCAATCCCGCTTCGAGCAGTTCCAGCCCATTTCATACACGAAACAACAACCGCAAAACGGCAACCAACAACCTACAGCACAGAAAACCGCAGCCAGGTCGGTCATGGCAGAAGTTGAAGGCTCGAAACCTATCCTGACCGATGAAGAGGCCCGCGAAGCCCTTCGACCAGACGACCAGGCCAGGATAGAGAAGGCGAAGATGTTCCAGGATCGGCTGAAGGCCAAGCTGAGCAAGTAGGCCAGCACCACGACCGGCGAGATGGAAACAAGGCCCGCGCGCTGCGCGGGCCTCTTTGCATCACACTATATAGAATGGCTCTCAGAGCTCGTGTCCGAGATCCTTGTTGCGGGTATGATCCAGCTCTGCACTTTCCTGCTCTGCGAACCGCTCGTTGGCTTGCTTAACCTGCTCAAGCGTCAGTCCGACCGGCTGATGAACGCGGGCGGCGGCGACCACGGCCTTGGCGACGTCGCGGCGGCGGTTCTCGTCAGGGAAATCGACTGCCAAAGCACCTGTATCGCCTTCGGCGATCCGGTTCATGCTGTCCTGACCATACCGCTCGCGGAAGTCCTGGCCGAAACGTCGCGCGTCATCGTCATTCTGGAACTCGACCTTGCCGTGCTTGCCCAGACTGTCGGCCATGTGGCCAAGGGTCCGCGTCAGGCGATCGTTCTCAGGCGTCAGATCAACCTGAATGGCCTGGGATAGGACTTTCGCGGCGGCGTTGTAGAACCCGTCCACAATGTCAGCTGCGCGTCCCCTGCCCTCTTCGCTGGACAGGTCGATCTTCTTGGCGTCGGCGACGGCAAGAAGATCCTCCTTGATCCACTCCCGCTCCTGCCAGGCGTTCGCCGCGCCAAGGCTCATGCGTTCGCTGATCTTTGCCCGATCCAGTCCCGCATCCTCGGCCAAATGCTCGATCCTGGACTTCATCTCGCGGGCGCCGTCTTCCCCGACCTGCTTCTCCTGGCCGATCCCGGACACGGTGTCGGACGTGATCTGAGTCTGATACAGCGCGGTGCGGCCCTCGTGGTGCATCAGCTGCGCACCGCGGTCATCCCCGAGGTCGCGCACGATTTCAGCGGCGATCTGATAAAATTCGCTGCGCATCTCGCGCTGCTCGGCATGTGGCAACCTGCTGATGTCCTTCTCGGTGTCGTCCAGCCATTTGCCAAAGGATGAGGCTAGGTCTCCACGTGTCTTGATGGTCTCGGCATCCATGATGATCTCCTGATTTCGGGGGTGGATGATACCGCCATTCTCAAGGGTCTCGGCGGCCGTTTCGATTTTCAGCGCCAGGTCCTCGTCGCTGATGATCCACGCGAAGGATGCCATGCTGCGCAGCATCCGTGCGTTCTCTTCGACCTGTTCCATGGCATCGGCAAGCGCCCTGCCCTGCCTGGGCCGCTCAACAGGCGCGCGGCCCTCGCGGCCGGCACGCTCGATCTCCGCGCGCGATGGCCCATAAGTCATGATACCGCGGTCGACACGACTGCTCTTGTCCAGGAACATGCCGTGATCGGCTGCAATCTCGACCAATCGCGTCTTCATGTCATCAAGATCAAAGGCATGGCCCTTTGCCATGTAGAACCAGGTGTCTCTTTCCAGGCCACGGTTGTTGATGACGATATGGACGTGCTTGTTGGCCCTGTCGGTATGAAGGGCAGCGACATAAGCCCATTCTTCTCCTTCGACGCGACTGCCCTGCTGGAACAGCTCAGCGGCCCATTGCTCTACGATCGGCGGGATACGCCTGGCTCCAACATCGGCCGGGAAACTGATGAGAAGATGAGTGGTATGGCCATTCTTCGGATCGCCGGTCCATTCATCCGACCACTGCTCAACGATTGCCTTTCGCTCATCCGGTGACAGAGTGCGTGCGTCCGGGTCATGATCGACCATGTTGCCGAAGATCGTTGACGCCTTACCGAACAGGTAATCAAGCTGGTTGGACAATTGCTTGGCTGTATGGGTGCCACCATTGTGGATCTTCTTAAGCACCGCAGAGTTCGACCCCTGCGCGACTCTCCAGAGGTTTTGCGCACTGGCTTGGAGGCGAAACTTCTCACGCTTCGCCGCGACCATGCGGTCCCGCTCGGCTCGATAAAATTCGAGCTCGGTATACGACCTGCCCCAGTTCCGGCCCGACAGATCGAGTTCGCCGACGAGGATACTGGCGATCCCGGTCACTGGTTCGTCTCCACGAAGGCCCGGAACAGTCTGATGCCACGCCGGCGTTGCTCGCTTACGACAGCCTGAAGGTAGGTGCGGACCTGGGGCAAGGCTGCGCGCAACTCGTCGAGCGCACCCATGTGCCCCTTCGCGAGCTTGATCTTTTTCGCGTTCGCGGCGAAGGCGATCTGGTTGATGTTGACGCCGATCTTGTGAAGCTCGTGCCTGATTTCCTCGATCTTCGCGGCCTGGTCCGGCGGAAATTCGATCATGCCGACACCTGATCGCAGCAAGCTACGCAGAACATCGGACCGGGAATCCGTGCCGAGGACGGCCTTCAGCCCGTCGAGCTGACGGACTTCTTCAGGCGAAAGCCGGACAGTGACGACGCTTCCATAAGTCGTCGTGGCCTCTGACTGCCTGACGCGCAGGGCCCTTTCCTTCGAGATAGTGGCAGCTGGTGCACCCACGGCATCGGCGACAGTAGATACTGCGCCCCCCGCCTTAAGCTGGCGAAGAGCCTCCTCCTTCTGGGCCTTGGTCAAGGTCTTTCGAGCCAATCGAAACCACTCCGTCACCTGGGCAGCAAAGCTTGTATACATCCCGCATTTCCTGCCACTTCCTCTTTGTGCCAAGATAACTCTCTCACGCCCTAGAAACAACGACAAATGCGCTGCCGCAGGCAGCCCCTTGTCAGGCGTGAGAAAAGTTGTCTGGTACGGCACAAAGAGACCGGTTTCTGCCCAGGCGACAGCTTGCCGCATCGCGGCACCGCCTCAAGCGACCGTAGGACGCGCCTCTTGCCTCTCCGAAGGAACAAAGGTCGGCGAACGAAGAAGCCGCTCTGCGGCCCCTCTGTGCGCATCCTGGCGCTATTCGTTGGTTTCTGTGTTGCCGTATGTCGGTTGTGGTATGTTTCTTATTGCATGCTGGATGCAGTATTTTGCACCACGTTTGCCGGTTGCGCTTTGTTGGTTGTCTCTAGCTGGGTTGCAGATGCTGTATGACGCTTAACGGTTGTCGGTTGTGCGTCTCTGTTTCCCGGTTGCTGGTCATCGGTCGCTGTTCATCGTATTCCGTTTGTCGTTTTACGTTTTATAGTTGTCGGTTGCACTATTACCGTTGGCGGTATTCGGTTTGCGCCTTTCGGTTGCCGTTTGTTGTATTTTGGTTGCGGCATTGCAGTTGCAGGTTTGCGCATGTTGCGCTATGGTCGCGGGATAATGGTTGCGGGTTCCCGGTTGTCGGTGCCTAAGATCGAATGTAGAGGGACAGCTGATGGCGAAAAAGGTGGGCAGACGGATCATCTCCGTCATGAACAAGAAGGGTGGTTGCGGCAAATCGACCATCGTGCGCGGCCTAGCGTCCGTTGCCATTGACCGCGGCCAGCGCGTCACAATCTTTGACACTGACGACAACGCCGGCATCTACCATTGGAAGAACGATGCAAGTGCACAGGGTTACTGGCATGATAGAGCAGAGGTCATCGCAACACTCTCGGCCGAAGAGGTCATTTCTGCAATCAATGCGATCTATGAGAAGCCTGAAGAGGATCACCTGATCCTGATCGACACGTTCGGCGGCGGCTCCGAAGCGCAGGACGAAATGGCCATGGAGTCGCACCTTATCGTCGCCCCATGTCGCCCATCGTCCCAGGACGTGCGCGACACCACGGAGACAGGTATGTGGCATGTCAGGCTCAAGGATCGCGTCACCCGCCCGGAAAACGTCCCACCTTTCCGCGTCATCGGCAGCCATGTTCCACAGAAGATAACCGAATCCGCCAGCCAGCAGTTGGGAATCATGTTCGATAGCCTACCGATGCTTGATGATTTCGTGCTGGTGCGGGCTTGTTATGAACGCATGAACGATAGCGGCTTGCTCGGTGTCGTGCGCGACAAGCATCCAAACAGGTCGCTCGCAAAATCACTACAGGACGGCATCAAGGAGATGGGCGATCTGCTCGATGAATTTGACCGCATCATCAAGGAGAACGAATAATGGCGAGGTTGAAGGATCGCGGGATCATCGCAAAACGTGACCCGAATTTTGCGCGTCGCCTCGAAATCACGGCGGAACCGCACGACACGTCAAAGCCAGCAGCACCGGTTACGAGCCAGAAGCCAGGCGCGGCCGATCCGAACCCGGCCTCGACCGTCGCGAAGAAGCCTGAACGCCTGGTCCCGACTCCCGCACCAACTGAAAAGCCTGCAAAGATCGAGCCAGCTGTGACACCAATGGAACAGACAAAGCCTGTCGCCGAGGCGACGAGCGAGGCGCAGCGCGAAGCTGTAGCACCAGTACCGGGTGCCGCGATAGCATCGCAAAATAAGAGGGCAGGGGGGAAAGATGCTGAGAGGAAGAAGATCCGGGTCACCTTCCGCATGCCTACCGATCTTGTTTCGCGTGCAGAGGTCTGGGCGACAAAGGCCCGCTGCCCGGTGGGCGCGGTTATCCGCAAGGGCTTTCAGGAGCTTCGCCCGGTCCTGATCGAGCAGATCGAGCGAGGCATCCGATATACCGAGATACCGCATGAGCGCATATCGGATGCCACCTACAATTTCGATACGACGATGATGGTCAGCGCAGAGGCTTATGCCAAGCTGGCGGCCGAGATCGACCCCGAGGACATGACCGGGCTGGAAGCGCCTATGTCGCGATGGACGCGTGTAAAGTTCATCGAAAGCCTGGACCGTTACCTGACACAGAAAGGCTACTGAACTTGCGCATCCAGAGGAACGCTCCCGATTGAATTGTCCACCCGAGGCGCGAAAGCGGCTTGGGCTTGCAGCCGACCGAACGAGACGTGCCATCATGGAGCGAAGGAACGTGAGGGCGTGCTGTGGACAATTCAGTGCTCGTGCCCGGCTTTGACATTTCCGCCCTGGTCCCGCCCAGGGCCTGCGTGGCGAACGCTAACCATCACGCGGCGCGGCATGCCGCGCCTCAATTCAGCCGGCGGTAGCCGGCCGGCCGCAGGCTAGGAAAAGTCTTCGGCAATCCTCAGATTGCCGGCAATCTGCGGCCTTCCGGAATAACGACTTGTTTCAATGAATAATTTTCCTTGCCGCAATGGCCTGGCCCGGCGGTCGATCCGCCGGGCCAGGCCGTTTGAGGGGCCGAAAGGGCAGAAGCCTTCAACAACATACAAGCTATTTATTTGGCATGGTGAAGGGGCCAATCTTCGCCCCGGGTAGCGCCAGCCTTTCGATCTCGGCCAGGATCTCGTCTTGTCGATCTGCGGGAACGCCCTTTTCGGTCCAGATGGAACGCAGCTCATCAACAGGGTCAATTATGCTATCGGACCTCCTGTCTTGTTGGGGGCCGCTCATGCGGCCGCCCTTTCCTCGTTGGTGGTGCCTGCGGCCTTCAACAGCAGCTCGGCCGCCTTCTGCGCTTCGGCCGCCGCCTTGAAGATCAGCCGCTTGTCATCAGCCAGCGCGCGCAACCAGCCTTCGACATAGGCGCCCGATTGTCCGAAATCAGGGGTCAGGCCCAGGCTGGCGCAGGTCATGCAGTTCCCGATTTCCGCAACCAGCTCCTCGAACGCATAGGCTTTGCGGTCGGTGAAACGGGAAAACCGATCCAGCCGGGACTTGTGGCCGGTCCAGTGGCAAGCCTCATGGGCAAGTGTGGCGTAGTAGCGGCCGGCGTCGTGGAAGGTGGCGATCGGCGGCATGTGGATGAAGTCCTGCGCCGGGTGATAGTAGGCGCGCGGATCGTCGCTGGTGCGAATGTCGGCGCCGGTGGCGGAAAAGAAGGCGTCAAGGCGGTGATCGGCCTCGGTGCCAAGATCACGGGCCGTCTCGGCCGGGGCGGCATGGAATTTCTCGGGAAGGCCGTCGATCTGCTCGGCGTTGAAAACCGTGTAGCCTTTCAGGTAGGGGATTTTTCTTTCCTCGCCGGTCTCGGCATCTTCGCGGTCAAATGTGCCGTATTTCACAACCATAGCGCCCTTTTCGCCCTTGCGGACCTGCCCGCCATGCTCCTGCGCCTGACGGTAGGTGAACCAGTGCGCCGCCCGATAGCCCTTTTCCATCGCGACCAGCCACAGCATCAGGACATTGATGCCGCGATAGGTTTCGTCGTTGGCGCGGCGCGGCATCTGCATGGTGGCAGCCTCGCCCGTCCAAGGCTTGCGCCACGCGGGGGTGCCCGCCTCGATGCTGGCAATGATCTGATCGGTGACATGCTGGTAGAGGTCGAATTTCACGGCCATGGTTCATTCCTTTTGCGATGGCGGCAGGGTCTTGGTGCCCCTGTCCGCGATGGGCGTGGCCTCTCCGGTTTGATCTGGAAAAAGCCCCGTGCTTTTTCCGGAGCGAAGCGGGGAGGGCGCAGCCCTGCCCGCGGCCGACTGGCGGACTGTCAAGGGTCGGGAGGCCGGGGTGGTGCGGCCCGCAGGCGCGCAGCGCCGAGGACACGGCCCGGCTGGACGACGACGCGCGGCACGCGCGGCGCTTGCCCATTGACCGGCCGGCAGGCGGGTGCTGGGCGGACAAAAGGAAAAGGAAAAGGAAAAGGCGTCGGCCGGGGGGTGAGCGCGGGCCTGGCCCGCGTCGATCCCCCCGGGCGGCTCCTGGATCAACCGGATGCCGGCGCCAGCCGGGATCTCCGACGAACCTTCTGCCCAGCTTCCCGCAGGCGGGTCGCTCGATACCTGGGGTCTCGCTCGCCGCCTGCTCGCGCCGCTCTGCATCCGGCCAGGTCGCCGCGGTTGCAGGGCAGGGAAAAGAAAGGCCCCCGCCGAAGCGGGGGCAAGTGTTCCTCATCGCAAAAGAGGAAGAAGCGTTAGGTAGCTCACGCTATCGGTTCGGCTTGCGCAGCGTCAAGACAACCGTGTTGATCCGCACGCCCACCTCGGCAAAGGACTCGGCGGGAAGATCCCGCCACATGCCGCGCCATCCTGGGCTGAAGGTTTCGGCCCATGCCCGGAATTTCTGGTGCGCCGGCGTTTCGTTGACCTCGGCCGAGGCGGGCAGGATGGCGCGCAGCTCGCCGCCCAGTTTCAGGAAGTCGAAGGCATGGCGAACGTGGTTCATCCAGTGGGTGCCGGCGAAGGGCGGGTTCATCAGCACGGCGTCATAGACGGGCTGCGGCTTCGTCTGAAGGAAATTGGCGCAGCTGACCTGGAGCCGGTCCGAGGCAATGCCGCGCAGCACATCGGCCCGGCCGGGATGGATTTCGACGGCATCGACGCTGACGGGGCGCTTCAGCAGCTCGCGCACGATGTTGCCGATACCGGCCTCGGGTTCAAGCACGCGCTGGCCTTCCCGCAGATCGAGCCCGTCCAGCAAGACGGCGACGGCCTCGGTCGGAGTCGGATAGAAGGCCAGGTCGCGGGCGACGGCGGTTGACGTGGGGCGGTAATCCTCGGGGCGGTCTTGCCTCGGGGCTGCATCGGCCAGAACCTCGCCATAGTATTCGGCCAGCGTCTTGTTGACCTTCCGCACCAGCTCGTCATTGACCATCCAGAGATGAGCATTGCCGTTCTTGAAGCAACGCACCTTGAAATAGGTGGTCTCGATCTCGTCCTGGCGCGGCCCGATGGTGTTGCGGCGGGCTATGCTGATCGCGCGCTCCAGTTCGCCGGCACGGTCGGGTTGGCCGTCCAGGATCGAGAAGGCGCGCTCGATGTCATAGAGGACCTGGCGGATTTCACCGTAGGAAAAGCCGCCCCATTCGTTGAACACCCGCGTCAGGATGATGCGCGATCCGATCTTGAACCCGTCATGGCTGCGGAAACGCCGGTCCAGTTGGGTGAAGGTCCGAGCGACCCCGCGCCGCCAGATCACGCCGGCATCGCCCATCAGCCGCTCGATGGTGGCGGTGATGTTGTCCATCGTGGCCGGCGGCACGTCGCCCTGCATGGCCGCGTCCAGATCATCGCGTTCCTTGGCATCCATGATCTTGCGCAGGCCGGATTCTTCGAGAAGCCGGGTCCAGATCGCGGCATCGAGGTCGCGCCGAAACGCCTCGATGCTTTCGGCAGGATCGAACCGGGCGGGGAATAGCCGGTCCCGTGCCGATTCCTCGCCCCGGTCGGTGCGGGGCGAGTGCCAGCCTCCATGCGCGCCCTTGGCGGTTTGGGCGGCTTCCTGCGTCAGATCGAAGGCGGCGCGCAACGCGGCCGCGCCTTCCTCTATCCGGGCAAGGGCTGCGTCGCGGGCGGTGCAGATGGCGGCAAGGTTCAAGGGTGCGACCAAAGCGCCCGGCTTCATCGGGGTGTCGTGGAACATGGGAAATCCTCGGGGCAGGGGGCCGCGCCTCAGGGCGCGGCCATGTCGATCAGGCACGGCGCTGGATGGCTTCCAGAATGCGCTCACGCAGATCGGTCAGGGGGTGGGCGTCTGCATCGTCCGCCCGGGCGGCCGGGTCGTCCTGATCGGGCACTTCGTCAAGTATGCGCTGGCCGATGATCTCGGGCAGATCGGCCAGCCGAGTGTTGGCATAGGCTTTTCCGGCGTCCCGATATTCGACCAGATGGCCGGTAAGCTCGACCAGACGGGCCAGAATTTCGCCTTCCTCTCCCGCCTCGCAATCGTGGACCAGAAGCCATTCCCGCGCCTCGGCATGAAAACCATAGACGGACCAGAACGCTTGTTCGCCCGGCTCGCAAACCTCGAAACAGGTGCATTCGGGATCATTGGACTCGTTGCGGACCGGCGAGATGCGGAAGCCCGTGAAGTCGAAAGGGCTGTCTCCCTTGCAAAGCCCGTTGAAACGGGTCGCAAGGGCGGTTTCGTCGATGCGCTGGCCGGCGCGGCGATACTGGACGGCGCTGATCCATTTGCCTTCTCTGCTCGCCATCTCGTGGAGTTGGTCGAGGGTGAAGGTGCCGAGATATTCGGCGGTCAGGTCGAATGCGGCCCAGAGGTTGAGCCAGCGGCCTTCGCCGCGGGTCAGGTCGGGATAATTGCGCAAGGTCATGCTCTGCCCTCCCTCACTGGCTCAAGTCGCGGCAGCGTTGCGGATCTTCGTAGCGGATGACGGGCTCGCCATCATGGGTGTAGGCGCCCCAGAACGGGCCATAGAGGCCGGCGATCTTGGGCTGGCCTTGCAGTTCCTCGCGCTGGCGGGGGTTTTCGTTGTAGCCTTGGATTTCAAGGCCCATCTCATCGAGCCATTCGTCCAGATCATCTGGCCGGAAGGTGACGGGTCCGTCCTCGGTCGTCATGGAAATCTCATAAACAGCCATAGCGGCATCCTTTCCTTTTGCGATGGCGGCGGGGTCTTGGTGCCCCTGTACGCGATGGGCTGCGCCTCGGCCGGTCTGACCTGCCGGAAACGCATGTTTCCGGCGGAACAGAGTGGGTGAGGGCGAAGCCCGGCCCACGGGCCGGATCGGCAAAGTCATAGCCACCCCCCGAGGGGGGCTTGTCGCCGTGACGGGCTTGGAAACCGTCATTTTCGACGCAGGAGAAAATTACGGAGGGTCCGAGCCCGTCACGGCGATGGCGTCTATTGACTTTGCAGAGCCGGTCTGTTGGCGGACAAAAGGAAAAGGAAATGGCGTCGGCCGGGGGGTGAGCGCGGGCCTGGCCCGCGTCGATCCCCCCGGGCGGCTCCTGGATCAACCGGATGCCGGCGCCAGCCGGGATCTCCGACGAACCTTCTGCCCAGCTTCCCGCAGGCGGGTCGCTCGATACCTGGGGTCTCGCTCGCCGCCTGCTCGCGTCCGGCCGCCAGGCCGGACTAGAACGCGGTGCCCGCTTGCGGGCAGACGCCCATTATTTCTTTCTGTGCTGCATAGCCTCGTAGATCAGGCAGATACCAACGAACATCATCGTCGCTCCTGCGCCATATCCTCGCGCCTTAGTTGGAAGTAGCGTTAATCGCCGCGACAGCTTCCTCAATGCTCTCTTTGACGATGAAGGCTGCATAGTTCGCACCATTGGAAGTTTCCCGGCCCGTGGTCACAATTTTTGTCGCCCCATTCTGATCAGGTTGGACCGCGATGATATGTTGCCGCGCGATGTAAATAGGGTAATTACCTTGTGTGAACTTGATCATGTCGAACCTTTTTGAAATGTGTTTACTTGACGCTCACTCTTCAGTGGCGCCTTAGTTGGAACCTCGCAGGCCAGTCAACCGCTGCGATGTCCCGCAGGACGGGCATGAAGGCATAGGCGGCGACGCTGGCGATGCCGAGACGGAAGATCAGACCCATATCATCCTCCTTACAAAGGTATATACCTCAATCGACCAGAATGCCAACGAACGAGGGCAGATCCTAAGCCCTGTCAGGCGACCGATGGGCTCTCCTTGATTTCAGGAAGTGCTTTTTCAGACTCCCAATTGCGATTGAGACCATGGCACAGCCGTACAGGTAGACCCAACCGAGCAGGAAATAGCAGAATGATCTCATTACTCCTGTTCGAAACCAATGAGCAACGGGATCAAGACTGGAGAAGGCAAGCCAGTGAGCGTAAAGGAACTCCGCTTGCATAGGCAAATACATCCACATGAGCAGAACGGTTGCCAGCAGCAGCGTGAGATTCGCAAAAGTGCTATAGATTGAAATAGTTGACTTCATTACCATGTGCATTCCAATTGACAATGATGTTCCTAATCGGCGGAAGCGGCTTGCGCTAGTGTATCCCTTGCTATACATACGGTGTATACTATAGGGGATACACTGATGGCAATACACATCAAAGGGGATGAGATCGACGCTCTGCTCGTTAGATATTGCGCCATGACGGGGCAGACGAACAAGAGCGAAGCGGTCCGGCAGGCCCTGATGGCACAGATCAATGCCCTGTCGGCGCGCGAGAGCCTTTCCACCCGCGTGGGGAAGGTGCAGGCTAAGGCCGCGGCGGCTGGTTTCGTCAGCACGGGCGAAGACCTGAAGCCGTTCTTTGACGAGCAATGGGGCGAGAACTGATGTTCCTGGACGCAAGCGCGGTGGTCGCGGTGCTGCTGAACGAACCGGAAGCGCCTGGGCTGCTGAAGGCGATGGAGGCCGCGCGTGGCACGCTGCGGTTCTCGCCTGTCGTGCGGATGGAAGCGACGCTCGCCCTGGTCAGGGCCAAGGTGCAGGCCCGCGGCAAGGGCCCGGCGGCAGCCGAGGACTTTGCCGCGGCGGCCGAGCTGGTGGACGGGTTTTTCGAGGCGGCCGAAGCGCAAGAGATGCACATCACCACGGGGATGGGGAAGGAAGCGATCCGGGCGCTGTCGGTTTACGGCAAGGTCGTCGGACACGCGGCGCAGCTTAATTTCGGGGACGCGCTCTCCTACGCCTGCGCGAAAGCTTACCATGTGCCCTTGCTCTACAAGGGCGGCGATTTTTCTGAAACGGATTTGGCTTGAAGTTCCACCATGGAAAATAAGGATGATACGGCAGAGGACCAAGTTGAGGTCACGTTCGGCGTGAAGGTCACGTTCGCCCGAGCCAAGCTTCCTGAGGTATCTGATATGAGCGAGCAGGACCGCGACGAGGTGCGGGCGCTTCTCATTGCCAGCGCAGGTATAAGGATGCTGCCGTCAGGAGAGGAATCATGAAGTTCTACGTTGCGACGTTCTGGACGGGCCATGCCTGGGCCGATCTGCACGATGACCCGCGGCCGTTCCGCGCCGCCTCGTCCGCGGCCGATTCCGCATTGCTGGCGGGGAAGATAATGACCAGGCTACGCCCGGCTGAAGTAAAAGCGGCCCCCGAAGGGGCCGCATAGGTCAGAGACCGAAGAGCTTGATGATGAAGGCTGTCAGGCCGGCGATAGCTCCGACGAGTCCGGTTGCAACGGCCAGCGGATACCAGCGGGCCTCGGCATTGATCTTCGAGGTTTCCGCGATCAGCTTGGCGATCTCGGCCCGCATCTTGTCGTCGGCAAGGGACTGTTCGGCGGTGGTCATGTCAACGTCGCTCATTGGATGCTCCTTGTGAAATGTAAGCGATGAGACCGAAGATTGCGAGGCTCTAGCCGCCCCGCACGGTCGCAGGCATGCGGACACGCTGAGTCAGGGACGGCCCAGCACGGGCCGCTTGCAAGGCCGCGCTCGCGCGGCCGCCGTCCTTGACCAGTGTGGTAGAATGACAAGATCCGTGTGGTGGTGGATAGGTCCGGCCCCGGCCGGCGCCTGGCGCTGGCCGGGTTAACAGCCGGACGCAACCGATGGCGCGACGGTTCTGCCGCGCAGCGGGCCCGGCGCGGCCTTAGCGC
>NZ_VCBQ01000093.1:0-19114 GCF_006386455.1 Paracoccus sp. FO-3
GCAGCCCGGCGGATCACCGCGAGGCTCAAGGATGATCACAAGATCCGTGCAGACAGTGGACGAAAAACCGCTGGGAGGAAAATGAAGCGTTCTTAGCGGATTGTTTCGCAAGATTGTCTTATGGTTCGATCGTGGAACCCTACCGAAAGGCCGATCCATCTGTTCGCCCAATACGAGATGATCGAGCCCTGGTTGGACGCCGAGACGCCGGCGCCGAAGCGCAGGCGGCTGCAATCGCCCAGGGAGCGTGCAGCACTTGACGGCTATTACGAGTGCATCCTGTGCTTCTGCTGCACCTCGGGCTGCCCCAGCCACTGGTGGAACGGTGACCGCTTTCTAGGCCCCGCCACGCTTCTTCAGGCGTGGCGCTGGCTGGCCGACAGCCGCGACGAGGGACGCGGCGAGCGGCTCGACGCCCTCGAGGATCCGTTCCGCCTCTATCGTTGCCACACGATCCTGAACTGCACCCGCACTTGTCCTCGCGGGCTGAACCCCGGCCGCGCCATCGCCGAGATCAAGAAGAAAATGATCGAGCGACAAGGCTGACACGAAGGAAGCGCCATGTCTCACCGCCGTCCAAAATCACCCAGCATGCAGAACTACCGGCCACAGCTGACCTCCGTCCTGTCGTTCGGGCACCGGCTTTCGGGCGTGGCGCTGAGCCTCGGCGCCTTCGGCCTCGCAGGCTGGCTGATGGCCGGCGCCTCGGGCCAGGATGCGTTCGGAAGCGCGCAGGCGCTGCTGCTGTCCGTGCTTGGCCGTATTGCGCTTTTTCTTGTAACGTTGGCGCTGTTTTACCACCTTTGCAACGGCGTCCGGCATCTGGTCTGGGACAGTGGCCGGGGCTTCGAATTGCGCGCGATCTATGCCGGCGGATGGACGGTGGTGGGGACAAGCCTGATCCTGACGCTGGCGTTGTGGACATGGGGGCTGGCATGACGATCCGCCATATCCCGCCATTCGCACGGGCACGCGGCCTTGGAGCAGCGGGGCATGGCACCGCTCATTGGTGGGCACAGCGGATCTCGGTCGCGGGTCTGGTGCCGCTGGTCCTGTGGTTCGCCCTGGCGTTGGCCGGCGGCGCGGCCGCGGATCACGCGAAGCTGGTGGCCTGGTTGGCGGCGCCGCTCAATTCCGGGCTCATGATCCTGCTGTTGATGGCCGGCTTTCATCATGCGGCGCTGGGGCTCCAGGTTCTGGCCGAGGACTACATTCATTCCGGCGCGCGGTTCGTCGCCGCGGCGGCGATCCAGCTGGCCTGCTTTGCAGGTGTCGTGTTCGGCATCGCTTCGGTGCTGCGCGTCGCGCTGATGCCATAGGAAGGAGTTCACGTGCTTATCCAGAAATTTCTGCCTACCGCGCGCCGGCACCTGCAATCGATCGATGTGAACGCGGCGCTTCTGCAGGCGGCAAGGCGGCTTGGCGAGGGCTGCGACATGCTGCTGGTCTGCGATGCTGCCGGCCGACTGGCGGGTGTCCTGACCAAGACCGACGTGGTCCGCCAGACAGGTCGCTGTGCCGGCGCCAGCTGCACCGCACCCGTCATCGAGGCGATGACGCGCGACGTCACCACCGTGACCCCGGACGGTTGGCTGCAGGATGTCTGGGACATCATGAAGACCCGCGGCTTCAAGAACATTCCGATCGTCGATGCAAATCGCCACCCGCTCGGCGTGCTGAATGCGCGCGATGTTCTTCAAACGCTGCTGCAGGAAGTCCGGGAGGAGGAAAACCTGCTGCACGATTATGTCATGA
Source organism: Paracoccus sp. FO-3 (assembly GCF_006386455.1). NCBI lineage: Bacteria > Pseudomonadati > Pseudomonadota > Alphaproteobacteria > Rhodobacterales > Paracoccaceae > Paracoccus > Paracoccus sp. FO-3. The sequence continues at coordinate 1,756 of NZ_VCBQ01000093.1, forward strand.
ATATCGGCTACCGCTGACGCGGGCGCAGGGGATCTGCGTGCCACTCGTCGTCGAGGAGTAAGCGCCCCGAAAACAAACTTGACCGATTCGGAAAGCAGGTCAGCTTGGCACCCGTTCGTTTGCTGTGACCAGTTTAAAGAAACACGGACGAAACAACATCTAATCGCGTCATGACAGCACCCCGAATGCCGCGGAGCGTGCCGCGCTGCGCCGGCTGATCGGGGTATGCGGCAGCAATATTTCGGCGGTGGCGCGGCAGCCGGGGGTGGACCGCAGCACCATCTATCGCCGGATGCGCTGGCTGGGACTGGCGGATGCGGGGGGGGGGCGCCGGCTGACCGGCGATCACCTGCCGGCTGCCGCCAGGCTGCGGCGATGCCGCTCGGACAGCAGGCCGGTCATCTCGCCGATCAGCCAGCCGATGGAACCGGCGCTTTCCCAGGAATAGATCGACACCACCATGGCCGGCTCGCCGCCGAAACTGTCGCAGCGCCGCAGCCGCGCGCCCGAGACCGCCGCGACCGGCAGAAGCGTGATTCCCAGCCCGCCCTCGACGCCCAGGATGACGCTGGGCAGACTGCTGCCGGAAAAGGCGACATACCAGCGCCGCTGCTCGCGCTCGATCCGCGCGAACATGGCGTCGCGGTAAAGCCCGCCGGGCGGGAACACCACCAGCGGCACCGGGTCTTGCCAGTCGCGCGGCAGGAGGGCGCTTTCGAACCAGGCCATCGCCTCGGTAAAATGCGCCCGGCAATCGCTCTCGGGAGCGGGCTCCTTGACCACGACGATGTCCAGTTCGGCCGCGCGATAGCGGCGCATCAACTCGCGGCTGAGGCCGACGGTCACGTCCAGCCGGATCTGCGGGAACTGCCGGGTGAAGTCGCGAAAGATCCCGCACATCTCGGGGTTGAAGATGTCCTCGGGCAGGCCCAGCCGGATCGAACTGGTGCCGCTGGGATCGCCAAGCGCCGCCGCCGCCTCTTGCTGCAGGGCCAGGATGCGCCGGGCATAGCCCAGAAGCCGCTCGCCCTGCGGGGTCGGCAGCACCGGGCGCGCGGCACGGTCGATCAGGGCATGGCCCGCGGCATCCTCCAGCCGGGCCAGTTGCTGGCTGATGGTGGATTGCGTCATGTGCAGCCGTTCCGCGGCGCGGGTGAAGCTGCCGCTATCGACGATGGCGACAAAGGCGCGCAGCAGGCGCGGATCGAGCATCCCGGACTCCATTCGATTTCACGATGTTTATCATCTGGACATTTAATTTCCAGATGATCCTGGTCGCGCTTATCCAGAACGCAGGACAAACGACATTCGGGAGGAAACGCATTTGCACACCGAGCACCGCCACAGCCGCCGCGCCTTCCTGTGCGGCACCGGGGGGCTGATGACCGCATCGGCCGTGATGGGCATGGGAGCCGCCAGCGCCGCAGGAGCCGCCGCCGGGGCCGGGGCCGGGGCCGGGGCCGCGGAGGAACTGGCACTGACCGGCGAGATCGCCGAGACGCATTACTACCTGACCGAGGTCCGGCTTGAAAGCGGCTTCGAGCGCGAGGGCGAATACATCACCGCCACCCGCACCGCGCTGCATACGCTGGAAATCCACGACGGCAGCATCCAGGCGATCCTGGAGGAAGGCGCCGCGCTGACGCCGGACGTCCCGCGCTATTCGGCCGGGGGCAAGCTGGCGCTGCCGGCCTTTCGCGACATGCATATCCACCTGGACAAGACCTTTTATGGCGGGCCGTGGCAGGCGCCGCTGCCCCGGCAGGGCAAGACGATCATGGACATGATCGCACGCGAGGAAATCCTGCTGCCGAAGCTGTTGCCCACCTCGCAGCAGCGGGCCGAGGCGCTGATCGATCTGCTGCTGTCGCAAGGCACCACCGTGGCGCGCAGCCATTGCAACATCGACCCGGTCAGCGGGCTGAAAAGCCTGGAGCATCTGCAACTTGCGCTGGAAAAGCACCGCGACCGCTTCGAATGCGAAATCGTGGCCTTCCCGCAGCACGGCCTGTTGCATTCCAAGGTGGACGGGCTGATGCGCGAGGCGATGGCCATGGGCGTGCAATTCGTCGGCGGGCTGGACCCGACCAACGTGGACGGCGCGATGGAGCAGTCGCTGGACGCGATGTTCCAGATCGCGCTGGACCATGACAAGGCGGTGGACATCCACCTGCACGAAACCGGCCCCTCCGGCACCGCCGCGATCAACTACATGGTCGAGACGGTCGAGCGCACCCCGCAACTCAAGGGCCGGCTGAACCTGAGCCACGCCTTCGCGCTGGGAACGCTGCCCGAGGCCGAACTGGACGCGCTGGCCGAGCGCATGGCGGCGCAGGACGTCACGGTGATCTCGACCGTGCCCATCGGGGCGCTGACCATGCCCCTGCCGCGCCTGCGCGAAAAGGGCGTGACGCTGATGACCGGCACCGACAGCGTGATCGACCACTGGTCGCCCTTCGGCACTGGCGACATGCTGGAAAAGGCCAACCTGATGGCGCAGGTCTATGGCGGCAGGGACGAATTCGCCCTGACCCGCGCCATGGCAATCGCCACCGGCGACGTGCTGCCGCTGGACGATGCGGGCGACCGCGCCTGGCCGAAACCCGGGGATGCGGCGGAGTTCGCGCTGGCCGAGGCCAGTTGCTCGGCCGAGGCGGTGGCCCGGCGCTCGGCCCGCAGCGCCACGTTCCACAAGGGCCGGCTGGTCTACGGCGGCGTCGCCCGAGCCTGACCCGCGACAGGCAGGGCGGCCATCGCCGCCCTGCCCCATTTCCTGCCCGCCTGCGCGACCGGACCCTGGTCGCAAAGCCCGGCGAAGCGGTCGCGCAGCAGGTTCTTCTGCACCTTGCCCATGGCGTTGCACGGTAACTCGTTCACGAACAGCACGCGCTTGCGCTGCCTGAACCTCGCCAGCCGCCCTTCCAGCAGGGCCAGCATATCCGTCCCGGTCAGGGCGGAGCAGCCAGTCGGGACCACGACCGCCGTCACCCTCTCGCCCACGCGCCTCTCAATACAGGTGCTCTTTGGCGTGGAGATCCGACGAACGACGGGGTTCATCGAGAGCCTCCTGCGGCTTGTCGGGCTGGACTGGGCTGCGGCCGGTTTCGGCAGCGGGCCTCCCGGCATCGCGGTCGAGAATGCTGAACCGCCAGCGATACTGTCGATGCAGCCCTGAACCAACCGGCTGGACATGTGTTCGTGGCCGGTGCGCCCGAACTGCCCGATTGCCATTGCTGCGGCATCTGGACCGAACCGCCTATGGCCGTTCTGCAAAAAAGGGTATCCGCTCGCCATACAATCCGCCGCCATATGAGCTGATCTGGCAGGCGAACGGCCGATATTTTGCATGCTTCAAGATAAGAAAGGCCGCCCTTTTGCAGCCCGAGCGATCGATTATACTTGGATGATTAGCGAGTTATGACAGCGGTGGTTGCGGGGGCCCTCCGCCATGGCCGCCACGGCTATCGCCAGATCGCCGAACTTCGGCTCAGCCGATCGGGCCGGGTGGTCAATGACAAGCAGGTCGCGCGGCAAGGGCGGGGTAAGGCGGACAGACAACCAAAGCGAGACCGGCTCGGGCTCAATGACGGCTGATGTATCCGCCTGCGCGCCGAGCAGCCCAACCATGTCTGGTTCCACGACCTCGTCGAAGATCGAACCCAGCCGCGTCATTCTTTTGCCGTTTCACAAAGGGCATAAGCTGAAGAAATGGGCCGGACATCGTGGTCCTACGCCCGCCCGAGCTGAATGGTAAGCGCCATCACGTGCTTCCAACGCAACGACGCAGCTTGGCTGCATTGAGAAGAATTCCACACCTTGCCCCGCATCGTCAGCGGGCGGAACGACCGATCAACAGTATTGGCAGCCTTGCGCCTGAAAGGCATTCTCCTTCCACGGTGTTCTTCAACCCCTACCCTGGCAGATCAATGCCGCCGGGGGCCATCCCATCATATCAAGATCGACCCACCAGAAGAGGTCGATCAACCAAAGGACGACACTATACCATTGCATGAATTGAGAGCATTTGATCGAATAAACAAATGAGTGACTTGCAACTGTGAAAATGGTAGAATTTTACCATTATTTCCCGTCTAGGTGCATCCGATGCCACACACATCCGGCACGACCTCCACCTTTCGGCAAGAAGAACAGAGTAAGCAGGACAAATGGAACGATCTCTTCAAGAGTGAGGAAGAGATCATTGACGGCGCCTATGGTAGAGCCGGGAAAGAGGACCGGAAAGGCTACCGGACAGGCATCTGCCTTTCGGGCGGCGGCATTCGCTCCGCGACCTTTGCTTTGGGGGTTCTTCAGGCTTTGGCAAAGGCGAAACTCATCAAGCATCTCGACTATATGTCGGCGGTCTCGGGCGGCGGATATATCGCATCAGCGATGGCGCTGCACTACGCGCAAAACCGCGATGAAAATCCATCCGAAGCGGGGGATCCAGATGGAGACTTTCCATTCAAGGAGCCCGAGGAGGACGATGATGGTGGTCGCGCACTGAACTTCTTGCACACCAATGCGAACTATCTTGCGCCGGAAGGCTTCCGGGGTTTTGCAACCGGCTTCTACGTCGTTGCCAGATCAATCCTGTTCAACCTGTTCATCTGGACGCTGCTTGCCGGCATTGTCGTTGCAGCTCTCATGAAATTTTCCATGTGGATCATTCCCAAGGATAATTCCTGGTATAAGGGCTGGCATAGCTACCTGTCGTGCCCTCGCATGACAGGATCCTGGCTTGAACAATATTCGGACTATATATGCAGGTACGAAAATATCGTTTTCTGGCTGTTTCTTACGCTATCACTTTTCCTTTTTGGCGTAATCGTTGTTCTGATGGTCATGGCTTCCATCTCGAGCTTCCGGCCGAACGAGGCGGGAAAGACGGAGGAGGAAAATCTCTGGCGATTCTCCACGGGTCTCGTTCTGCTCTGCCTGCCCTTCGTAGCCCTTGCGCTTTGGGGAGCCGAGCCATGGCCCATGCTCCGGTCCATGCCCTGGTTCGTGAAGCCCGCCCCAGTCGTTATCTTGACGGCTTTTGCACTGGTTGGTCTCTGGTTGGTCGGAGCATATATTCCCGCCCGCCTCCGTGGAGGCGGCCGGTCGCCGAATGGCCCGCCCGCCCCGGAATACGGACGGCGGCGCATGGTCGAGGCCCTCTCTGGGGGAATGCTCATTCTCGCTGTGGGATTCCTTCTGGTCGGCATCATTCCCTTCATTCCTCCTCTCCTTCCCTTTTTAGTCGGCGAGATCGGTGGCGGCCCAAAAGGCGTTGAAGAGGGCGGCCACCTGGGTCTTCTGCCTTTCGCTATCTATCTCATAGCCACCATGTCGGCGCTTTTCGGTTTCTACCAGGCGCGGCTGAAGGGCGTATTGGGACAGAAAGCCGCCGTGGTCATTGTCGCTGGCTCTGCGATCCTTGTCTATGGCGCAGGCATAGCCGCATATCTGGCCGCGCTGGACCTGCTCGAGGTCCATAAGGCGCTCTTGGACAATACCAATCCGCTCGAGCTTCGCCATGTTCTCTATATGGTTGCCGTGATCACCGCTGCCGCACTCTGTTTCATCGTCAATATAAACGATATATCATTGGGTCGCTTTTATCGCGATCGGTTGATGGAAGCCTATATGCCGGACAAGGCAAGCGTCGACCTCCGCAAAGTCGGCGCGGCGGGTTCGGCCGATCGCTACAAGATGAGAGAAATCGCAAATCTTCCCCAAAAGGATAAGCCTGGCGAGGACGAGGGCAATATCGTTATGCCATCTGAGCCGCGCAGGCTCAACGGACCCTATCCGCTGATCTGTACGACGGTGATGACGCCCTGGGCGGAAGACATGACAGACCGGCGGCGCGGCGGCGATTCCTTCATCCTTTCGCCACTCTATTGCGGCTCGACAGTGACGAGCTGGCAACCCACTCAAGAAGCGCTCGGCGGGAATCTGTCGCTGCCGACGGCGATGGCAATCTCCGGCGCGGCTGCAAATCCAGGTGGTGGTTTCGCGGGTTCCGGTCCTACAACCAATATCGTCGTAGCAACTGCGATGACGCTTCTCAGCATGCGCCTCGGCTATTGGTTCCGATGGCGAAAAATAGCGAAGTGGCGTCAATGGTTGAATCCATATGGCAACCACCTTTTCCCCGTCACGACCAACCTGCTGCGTCGGGTATTAAACTCCAAAACGAAAAACCCGGTGTTCGTTGAACTCAGCGACGGTGGGCATTTCGAGAACCTGGGACTCTATGAGCTGGTGCGTCGGCGCTGCGCATTGATTATCGTTTGCGATGGCGAGTCGGACCCCACCACTGCCTATAACAATTTCACCGCGGCCATCCGGCTTATTCGCGAGGATTTTGCCGCGGAGATAGAGTTCAACATGAAGATCTTCGACAAGGGTGGCGGAGAATTTCAGCCCTCTGGACCACAGCATATCGTGGCACGGAAGCACGAGAACGAATATCCCAAGGAGGTCGAGTTTGCCCGCCGCGGCTACTTCCTAGGAACGATCCGCTACGCCAGCCAGGGCCAGCTGGAAAAACGCATCAGGAAAGTTCCTGCGGCCTCGCATTCCAAATATGGCAAGGCTCCAGAAGAGAAACTGGGTCCGGAAGAGGGGTTGCTCATCTATCTCAAATCCGCCCTCATTCCAGGTTTATCGATCTCGACACGCAGCTATCGGGGCGGACACCCCGAATTTCCCTATGAGAGCACGACGGACCAGTTTTTCTCGATGGAGCAGTTCGAGGCTTATCGTGACGTCGGACAGAAAATCGCGGGCCAGATGCTTGATGAAACCGACCTCGCCCTGCTGTTCAAGGATGGGCGTCCGTCTTGGTCCGGCTTAATAGGTTTCGATACCTCCAGGAGGTTCGGCCGATAATCCATGGTGCATTGCCTGAAAATGACATCGAATTGAACCGATGTGCCCGAAGCCTGAATCAGGGGGCTTCCTGACAAGCGACCCTGTGATTCCATTCCTTTGGGAAGATGGATCATATCAGCACCGCACCGTCGGCATTTTGGGTTCGGTTTTCGCGCTACCTCAATGAAGGTCCAGGCGCGGCGGCGGCACGGTTGAAGCTGTCGCCGGCGGCAGGTGTGCGCTGGGTGCGAAGCGATGGGTCATGCGCGGGCCACCCCTCAGGGCCGTCCCAAGGGCCATGGCAAGCTCGCACCGCATCCGACGAACGTCCTGGTCAGGGCGCCGATATGACCCTGCTCGACCCGTCCGCACACTAAAAACCCTCAGCGGCCTCAAGCCCCGCGAACGAGGCCTTCCGCAGGCGATCATGCGCACAAAAGGCGGCCTGAACGCCAGGCTGGACATGCTCAGCGGCAAGAGGGTCTGCCCGCTAAATTTCCTCTCCGGCCTGAGAGTGCGGCAGATATTGATATTGCCAAAACGCTCAAAATGGAGAAAACTGACCGAGACCTTATCCAGAATTCGAATCGACTGTCGACCGGCAGTCCTGCACCCTGTTGGGCTTTTATTAATCCGGCACCCGCGCAAATCGCCGTTCGCCGGAACGATATTGATGTGACGCCTCCTTGATAGCATTCGGCGATCTGCACAATGTGCAGATCAAAATCGTCTTGCGGCAGCTGATGAGTTCTCTGCGGTTAAAATTGCTCCCGCTCTGTGCATTGTAATCCGATACAGTGCGAGCGTGCTTGAAGGCGGGATTCGTTATGGATGATATCTATCAAAAACCCATAGATAACGTCGATCTTCATGCGCGCCTCTATCGGGAATGCGAGGCGATGATCGCGCTGATGGCCGGCCGGGGGATTTCCTGCGCGCCGGCCATTCTTGAGCGAATAACGATCCTCGACCTGGGAATCTCGAAACGCCAGGATATTCCGATCAAGGATCTGGTCGCCCTGCATGCCGCCCTGGCCGAGGTGATCCGCCCTGCACTACCGCAGTCGGTTGAGCTGCTGCATTGGGACGCAACCCGGCGCAAAATTCCGTTCTGGGATCTGTTGCATTTTCTTGCCCCCGTCTCGGCGGTTCGCAAGGTGATCCTGTTCACCATCCTGTGCTTCTTCGTCTTTTTTGCCGTATTGATCTTTGGACCGCTGACAGCCGAGCAGGTTGGCAACGGTATCCCGCTGTTCAACACCGAGGTTGAAGCGGATATGGCGTCTGCCGAAAATACGGGCGGAACCGCGGGCGGAAATATGAACCACTTCGCCCTGTTCTGCCTTACGCTGTTCTACGTCTCGCTCAGCGCGATCGGCGCCTGTTTCGCCACGCTCTACGATGCCAACCGCTATGTCTGCGAAGGCACCTATGATCCCCGGCGGGGATCGAGCTATGCCATTCGCATCGGGCTGGGCATGATGTCGGGATTCCTGCTTTCGCAGGTGCTTTTCGGCCTGACCGGCGATGCGCGCCTTTTCGGCCGGGTTGTCCTGGCATTGCTGGGCGGATTTGCGGGCGAATTGATCTACCACATCCTGAACAAGCTGGTGGGTGCCGTCGAAAGTGTGTTCAAGGAAGATCCCCGCAGCCTCGTCGAGCGGATCACGCGGGAAGCCGAGGTGCGCGAACAGGCTGCCATCCAGCGTCGGCAAGCCGCCCAGACGGTGGAGGCGGTGACCTTTGCGGCCCAAATGGAGGCGGCGGGCGATCCTGCCGCCCGCGCCGCCGTCACCCGCGAATTCCTCGCGCGGTCCTCGGGCACGGAACAGGCCGCTGCCGGGAACGCCTCCGATCCTGTCACGATTACGGTGCAGAAAGCCGCGGCGACCGCTGCCTTCCTGCGTCGCGCGCTGGAAATCCTGCCCTCCGACGAAGGCGCGAAGCTGCGTGATGCGCTGGACCGGCTGGAAAAGGGGATCGCCCGCGTCCGCAGCATCGACGACCGCGGGGAGCTGGCGGTAGAGGCGGCGAAGCTTGGCGGTCTCGCCCTGGCCAAAGGGCCGCTGAAGGGCATCCTTGCCGCCAGCCTGGGAAAGCTTGCGGGGCCGCTCGCCCCTCTCGGCATCTCGCCGGGCGGCCTTGCGCTGATGGTGGTGACGCTGGCCGGCCAGCACGGCGCCGTCGCCTATCGCCGCTGGAAAGCGCGGGTGCTGAACGCCCCCTACCTGCCCGATCTCCTGCCGATCGATCCGATCGACGCGGCAGCGGTCCAATCCGCCCTCGACGACATGCCGGACGCCCTGGCCGCCCTTCAACCGGGGTCGGACGACATGGCTGCGCTCAACCGTCTCGGCCAGGCTGCGGCCGACCTTGATCACGACAGCTTCTTCGACCGCTTCGGCCGCGCCTTCGCCGGCACGCGCGAAGAGTTCGATGCTGCCGTGGCCGGCTTCCGGGACCGGATGAGGCAACTGCGCCGTGTGGAACTCGACCGGCTGGTGACGGCGGAGATCCCGGAACCGATGCTCAACCTGTCCGGCGCGCCCGACCGCGGCAGCCTGCTTGCTGCGCTCGACACGCTCCAGAAAACGCCGGAAACGCTGGCGGAACTGGAAAAGCTTTTCCTGATGGCCGCCGCCATGCGCGACAGCCCCACCGCGGCAATCGACCTGCAATTGCTCCGCGAGGCCCTGGCTGCCGCAGAAAAGGAGGCCATGCCATGAGACTGCCCTATCTGCTTGCCGCCACGCTGACTGCGCTGGTCGTGCTGGCGGGCTGCGACAACACCGGCGACCAGATCGCCAGAGTTGTCGATCCAGAAATGGCGGAACTTGCCAAAGTGCAGGCGATGGACCGGCCTGCGGCGGCTGCGCATGTTCCGCAATGTCGCATAAGGGAAGAAGGCTGCGCCCGCGTCCATGAGATCACCGGCGATGCATGCCTGCGCATGGCGCAGGACCGGCTGGCCAGCGGCGGTGCCGCGCCCTATGCCGCATGTGCGGCCGCCCGGTTCGGCGTCCTGCGCAATGCCGGGGTGCCCGGCACCAGCCTGCGCGGGCTGGAGGCCGAAAGGCTGGTGCGGGAAACGGCCAGCCGCGCAGAGGCCAATGAGGCCAATATGCGGCTGGCCGCCCTGGCCGCGGGGGTGGATCACCCCGCTGCGGGCTATTATCGCGCCAGCGCCGTCGATTGGCAGGCCGCTTTCGCCGGTCCTGTCCCCTGCGCTGCCCTGCAGGAGGCGCAGGGTCATGCCCGGCAGGCCGCCGCCGCTGGACCGGCCGAAGGGCTCGACAATCGGGCGGCCGCGACCACGCTGGCGAACCGGCTTTCCCAGCGCAACCAAGCCGGGGGATGCACGTGATGAAGACCGCGATCCTTCAGTATCTCGGCCCGCCGATGATGAGGGGGCCAATGGTGTTGTTGCTGCAGCTCCGTCTTGCCCAGCTTGCGCTTCTGCCGATCGAGGGGGTGGACGGTCTCTTTGGTCCGCAGACCGCGCAGGCGGTGCGGGCGCTGCAGGCCCGCATGCGCCTGCCGATAACCGGCGCGTTGGAGGCTGATCTGGCCCGCCAGTTGATCGCCGGGCTGGCCGATGATGCGCGACCAGAGCTTTCGGCAAGTTCGCCCCTTTCCACCATGGCGTCACCCGCCGGGCTTGGCGTCCAGCTCCAGCCGGGCCTGCGGCCGCCTCGGCACCCGCGCCCGAGGCCTGCCGAGCGGCTTCGCGCTGTTCCAGCGGATCAGCTGCCCAACGCCCGGCCCAAGCGGATCATTCTGCATTGGACGGCGGGCAATGCCAGGGCGTCAACCCAGGATCTGCAGCACTATCACTTCTGCATCGAACAGGACGGCACCATTCGGCGCGGCAACCGCACCATCGCCGACAATGACTCCACCGCGGATGGCCGCTATGCCGCCCACACGCGGCAATGCAACACCCGCTCTGTCGGTCTGGCGCTGTGCGGCATGGCCGGGGCGCAGGAGCGCCCCTTTCGCGCTGGCCGCGCGCCGATACGCGAGGCGCAGATTCCGGTGCTCGCCCGTCTCGCCGCCCAGATCTGCCAGCGCTACGACATTCCGGTCAGCCGCGAAACGGTGCTGGCGCATGGCGAGGTCCAGTCGATCCTGAAAATCCCCCAGAACGGCAAATGGGATCCGCTGGTCCTGCCCTGGCGACCGGAGCTTTCTCCGCGAGAGGTCGGCGATCTGCTGCGCGCCGAGGTTGCCCAAGCGCTCGCCTCTCCCGCCGCCGATCCGGTCGGGGGCGACGAAGCCCCAGGCCGGTTCCCCCTCTTCATCAACGGCCGCGAGGTGGTCGGCGGCGGCATCCCCGAGGATGGCGAGGATTGGGTGCCGCTCGCCCCCCTTCTGGAAGCGACCGGCTGGCAGAGCGAATCGCCCGAGGGCCTGTCCAGCGTGACCCTGACGGGCCCGGCAGTGCTGATCCGCGCAGGCGAGGCCACGGCCTGGGTCGATCTTCGCACCGAGGCAGGGATGGATCTGATCTTTCTCGATGATCTCGTGGAGGAACTGGACCTCAGCCTCAGCATCGAACCCGACGGCACCCGACAGCTCAAGGGTGATCCCGGCGGCGGGTTTGCAACGCTCGACGGCACCCGCTTTCAGCGGGTCACGGTGGCGCGCGGCGATACCCTTCGCGCCATCGCGCGCCACCATCTCGGCGACCCGGAGTTGTGGCGGCAGATCCGCGATCCCGATGGCCAGGTGTTCAACGAATCAACGGCGCGCACGCTGGCCGCCGGCATTCAGGTTCTGGTGCCGGTCGTTCCGGCTGCCAGGCCCGCCGCGCCGACCGGCCCCATGGATGCCGCAGCCTTTGCCGAAATCGCGCAGGCGGTCTCGCAACTGACCCATCGCCTGAACAAGGATGCGGCCCAGAAAGCGGTGCCCATCATCCTCGCCGCCTGCCTGGCCGAGGGGATCACCGACCCGAGCCACCTGGCCTATGTGCTTGCGACCGCCGAGCATGAAACCAATTTCGGCCGCCAGATGATCGAGAAATGGGGCAATCCGCCCTCGGCCAACCAGCAGCGGTATCAGGGCCGGTTCGGCAATATCCACGCCGGCGATGGCAAGCGGTTCCGGGGGCGCGGCTATGTTCAGCTGACCTTCCGCGACAATTATCGCCGGTTCGGCAAGGCGATCGACCTGCCGCTGGAGGATAACCCCGACCTCGCAGCCGAGGAAGAAACTGCCGCGCGGCTGATGGCGATCGGCATGGGCCGGCTTGGCTATACCCGCGGCTTTCCGGTCCTGGCTACCTTCGGAAGCGGCGAGAATTTCGATTTCACCGCCGCACGGCGCATCATCAACGGCGACGGCAACACGAAGACCGACCGCTACCCGGTCCCATTCGGCCAGGCCATCGGCGGCCGCGCCCAGGCCTATGCAACCGTTCTTCTTCAGCGGTTGCTCTGACGTCCGCTCCGGTTTCGGAGGACATTCCGCAGCGCGCGCATGAAACGATCTGTCCATCAGATGCCAATGCCTGCCTGCATGGAATGACGACGCGCATTGCGAGGAAGGGGATAAGACGAAGGTAGCCGCTTGATCCACGCAGGCCCGCCCGAACTGTCCACCCTGCACAAGGGCAAGATGCGGAAACCCACGTCGATGACATTCTTGAGGTCGGCAGGATAACCGTTTTTGATCGGAGCGAAGGAACCTGGTTAACAGGCTGGCTGAAGCTTCTCGATGTCTTCCTTGGTCAGGACAGCCCCGCCCGTTGCCTCGATATTCCCCTGGCCATCCGCAACCAGCGTGATCGCGTCCAGGACGATTGTGCCTTCAGCAGCCGAGGTTATTTCCTGATCCTGGAGAGATCCGCCATCGCCAGAGCCGAGCATCCTCCGCCGGATATGACCGCGGTGAGTTTCATTTATCACGCCATAAAGATGGGTGGGCTGGCGATGGCTACCACTTCACACTTAATAGCCTTTCGCTCCCGCCAACATCATTATTTTGTTACGAAATGCTTCTGCGCCATAATGGCATGCCGAATTTTCAGCCCCAGCATGAATATTGGATTTAACAGCATCGCCAGAATGGAATACGCCTGGGAAAGATCGCACAAAATCTCCGCCGGCATTTCAAACCGTCCAGTGTTTTTGGCGTGCAAAAATTTAGCAGGCTGCTGAAAAAGGGTTTTGAGAGGGCGACGCAGCGGAAATCGTTCTGGAGCCAGCTGATATCGGCCCGAAAATGGGGTGTTTTCGGCAAATTTGAGGCGGATTTCCCGGTTCCCCGCCCGCGCTGTCCTGTCGCAAGGACTTTTTCAGCAGCCTGTTAGAGATCCGGGATGATCCCAAATTTCCCAGGCAGGCCTTCCATCAAATCGCGATGGTTTCCGCGCATGGCAGTCGGCAGATCTGCAAAAGCCCATGCGGCTCGCGGTTGCTGATCGCGATGCTGCCGCCGTGCCGCTCGATGATCTCGCGCGCGATGGCCAGCCCGAGCCCGGCGCCGGGAAAGGATTTGCGCCGGGCCTGGTCGACGCGGAAGAAGGGCTCGAAGATCTGCGCCAGCAGCTCGGGCGGCACGCCGGGACCATCGTCCTCGATACGGATCACCGCATGGTCGCCCTGGCGCCCCAGCGCCACCCGCGCCCCGCCGCCATGGGTCGCGGCATTGGCGATCAGGTTGCGCAGCGCCCGCTTCAACGCGATGGGGCCGGCATGGACGGTCAGCGGCGGCAGCGCGCCCAGTTCGACCTTCTGGTCCAGGGCGAACAACTCCGAGGCGATCTGGCGCAACAGCGGGTCCAGCCGGATGGGCTCGGCCCCGTCCGCCCCGACCTCCTCGCGCACCAGGCGGATGGCGCTGTCGGCGATCATGTCCAGCTCTTCGAGATCCAGGAGCCATTTCGCCCGCTCGGCCTCGTCCTCGATGAACTCGGCGCGCAACCGCATCCGGGTCATCGGCGTGCGCAGGTCGTGCCCCGCCGCCGCCACCAGGCGCATCCGGCTTTCCATTGCCTGCCTCAACTGCGCCGAAAGCCGGTTCAGTGCCCGCGCCGCGGTCCGCACCTCGCCCGTGCCGGTTTCGGGGATCTGCTCCAGAACGCCGTCGGGGCCGACGCGATCCACCGCGTCCTCAAGCAGTTGCAGCGGCCGCGTCAGCCGGCGCGCGGCATGGAGCGAGATGGCGGCGCTGCCCAGCACGATCAGGGCCAGCCACACTGCAAGCACCTTCCAGCGCCCCGGCGGCGGCGACATATCCGGGATCGGCAGCACCAGCCATCCCTGCGGCAGCACATGGACCGAGGCGACCAGCGGCTGGCGCTCGCCCTGCCGCGTCACCACCACGTCGAGCGGCGTGCCGGTGCGGCGCAGCGCCTCGCGCAAGAACCCGGTCTCGTGCATGTCGATCTCGCCCGGCGCGGGTTCGGGCCGCAGCTCTGTCCGGGGTGCCTCGCCGCTGCCATGGCCCAGCAGGGCGACGGTCAGGTGGATCTGCATCGCCACCGGCTCCATCGTGGCCTGCGGCGATGGCGGCTGCATCACCTGCGTCGCGGCATAGCTCGCCAGCACCACGACGCTGACGATGGCCGCGATCAGCAAGGCCGCGATGCGGGTGCGCAGCGAACTCATCCCCGGCCCTCGCCCACGCTGCTCACCGGCACGGCAAGCTGATAGCCGCCGTTGCGCACGGTGCGGAATATCGTCGCGTCGTGCTTTTCGCCCAGCTTGCGGCGCAGCCGGCTCATCAGCACGTCGATCGAGCGGTCCAGCGGATCGCGGTCGCGGCCCTGGGTCAGGTCCAGCAACTGGTCGCGCGACAAGAGCCGGCCAGGCCGTTCCAGAAAGACCCGCAGCAGGTCGAACTCGGCGCCGGTCAACTCGACCTCGCTGCCATCCTCGGCCAGCACCCGGCGCTGACCGGGATCGACCTCGAAACCGGCAAAGCCGTAGGTCCGGGCCTCGGGGGTGGCGGCTTCGTCCGGTCCGGCCGTCCGGCGCAGCACGGCCTTGATGCGGGCGACCAGTTCGCGCGGGTTGAAGGGCTTGCCCAGATAGTCGTCGGCCCCGAGTTCCAGCCCGATGATGCGGTCGACGTCCTCCTTCAGGGCCGTCAACAGGATGATGCGCAGTTCGGGCCGGTGTTCGTGCAGGCTGCGGCAGATGTCCAGCCCCGAACCGTCGGGCAGCATCACGTCCAGCACGATCAGGTCGGGATTGCCGTCCGCCACCCGCGCCTCGCACTCGCGCCGGTCGGCGGCGGTCAAGACGCGGAACCCCTGCCCCTCCAGGTAGCGGCGCAGCAGGGTGCGGATTTCAGCGTCGTCATCGACGATAAGGATACGGTTCATCGGCACCACCTTGACATGCCGCCGTTCTAGCGGATTTCCGCGCATCCCGCCTGGGCAAATTTGTGACGAAACATTGCCGAAACGGCCCTCGGAAACCTTCGTTTGCAAAACTCGGTCGCCCGGAAAGAATTCGTCACCGACAAGACCTAAGCCGGACAAGGGTGGAGCGTAGCGTCATCGGCATCGCAACCGATGAAAGGCCCGTCCGATGAAGAACGCCCTGTCGAAGACCCTGGCGGTGGCCGCCCTGCTATGCGCCTCCGGCACCCCCCTGGCCGCGCTGGCGCAGAGTGCCGGCGAGGCGCCGCCCGCCGCGGCAGAGGAACCTGCCCATCCCATGCCCGACCTTGCAGGGCATGGCCACGGCCGTCCCGATGCCTTCCGTCCCGCTATCGACCAGCCCGGCCCCGCAGGCCTGTCCCCGGCCCTCGGCCTTGCCGGCCATCTTGCCGCCGCCGAGACCTTCCTGGGCATCACCGCAGAGCAGCAGGATGCCTGGCGCGACTATTGCCAGGCGCTGATCTCCTTCCTCGAGCCGGCTGCCCCGCCGGCACCTGAAACCGGGGCCCAGGGCGACAGGCCCCCGGCTGGTCAGGCCCGCCCCCTGGCCGCCGAGCGCATGGCAGCGCAGGCCCTTGCCCGCGCCGGCAAGGCCCGCGCCCTGCTGGATGCCGCGACCGCCCTGCGCGGAACGCTGGAGCCGACCCAGCTGGAGAGGCTGCAGCAGGTCGATCCGGGCTTTGGTCCGGGATCGCGCAACCCGCGGCATGAAAGCCCGGAACGGTCGGGTCTGCACCAGCCCCGGCCGGGCCATCAGCCCGCACCAGCGCGCTGAGCCATCCTGCGTCGGACAAAGACGCCAGACGCACCTCCCCTTCCAGACCGCAGAACAGCAAGGACTGATGCAATGCGTCGCTTTTTCATGATGACCGCGATAGCGGTGACGGCAATCGGCAGCAGCCAGATGGCCATGGCCGAGACCCGGCCGGATGGCCCGCCGCCGGAATGCCGGCAGGACGATCGCAAATGCCCGGCGCCCCCGGCAAAGGATGCCCGCAAAAAGGGCGAAGAGCCCAGGGGTGAACGCCGCGAACCGCCGCCGCAGGAAGCCCGGCGCGACGGGCACAAGCCGCCCCAAGCGCCGGATCACCGTCTGGGCAAGGCGCGGGACGCGAAAGGCAAGCCGCCGGTGGATAGCCGCAATGCCTTGCGCGTGGGCGACAGCGGCCGCGACGGCCGCGCCTTCCAGCGCGCCGGCAACAGCCGATACGCCCCGGCACCGCGCGGCCAGGAATATCGCGTGGTCCGCGACCAGCTTGTGCTGGTGGACCAGAAGACCAAGCGCATCGTGTCGATCCTTGGCCCGATCCAGGCGCAGCGCTGAAGGAAATCCCATGAAAAAGGCGATGATTCTGGTGGCCTTGACCCTGCTGAACCTGGCCACGACACCTGGCCTGGCCGAGCCCGCCGCGCGTTGCGAGCAGGCCGCGCAGCGCTGTGTGCTCAAGACCGAGGCGGCGAAAAGACCCGCCGTATCCGACACCGGCGAGCAGCCCCGCAAAGGACCGAAAGTCGGCGAAGTCACCCATGGCGGCCGGTCGCTCAGGACCGCCGAAGCGCGGAAACTGGCCAGGCCCGCGACCGGCCGTGCCTATCGCGTGGTGGAGGAGCGCGTGGTTCTGGTCGATGCCGGAACCATGAAGGTGCTGCAGGTTCTGGGCTTGGCCTCGGACATCCTGCGCTGACCGCTTCCAGGTGACGCACCAGAGGCGACGGCCGGACACACCCGGCCGACGCCTCTTCTTTTACTGCCCGGCGTAGCGCGCCGGGACGGTCGAAATCACACGCCCCGATGCATCCACCCGCAGGAAGACGCCGGGTTGCAACTCCCAATGCTGGCCGTCGTCGGGTCTTGGCAATGCGTGATTGTGGTAATCGACCCTGACGCCCCGGCCGCTGCGCACCACCGGCTCGAGGCCCTGGGCTTCCGTGCCCACAGGATAGCGGTAGATACGCCCCGTCGGCTCGTCCTTTTCCGAGCAGGCGGCCAGGGCGATCACCAGGGCGAGCAGAGGAATGGTTTTCACGATGATTTCCTTTCGGGATTGCTTTTCCTGGGAAGCTGCTCCCCGTCCCCTCACCCTTTTTCGAGTGCTGTTACGG
>NZ_VCBQ01000094.1:0-19054 GCF_006386455.1 Paracoccus sp. FO-3
CTGCCCCCGCAACCATCTTTACTTGCGATCCGCCCGCCCCTTCGGCGGGCTTTTTCGTTTGCGCGGAAATCGTAAGGATTCCGGCCAGATCGCCCTGAACGTCGATCTCGATCCGGTCCTCTCCCGGCGCCAGCACGATCCGGTCGATCAGCGAACGGATGATCTCCGCCGTCTCGATGCGTTGCGCCTCGTCGTCGCCTTGCAGCGTCTCGTAGAGCTGCTGCACCCGTGCCCGGTATTGCAGCGCCATCGAGGGATGCAGCAGGGGCGGGGGCTCGTCGGCATTGGCCAGGAAATCCTGCAGTTCCGCCTTGCGGGCGCGCAGCTTGTCGCCACGCTCCTTCACCGCCTCGATCGAGATGGCGTCCCGCATGTAGAGATCCATCAGCTTCTCCTCCTCGCGGGCGATCCGCTTCAGCTCGGTCTCGGCCTTGTCGATGCCGGCGCCACTTTCCATGCGCAGCCGGTTGGTCTCCCTCGTATAGGCGTCGCAGAACTCGGCGAAGAGGTCGGGTTGACCAGGCGGGTGCGCAGGGCGTTCAGCACCCGCGCTTCCAGCTCGTCGCGGCGGATGTTCATCCGGTTGTCGCAGGTGCCCTTGTTGCGCGCCGTCGAGCAGCCCAGAAGATCCTTCGAGATCATCGAATAGCCGCCGCAACGCTTCGCCCTTCACGGCCGACAACCGCATGGTCGGCTGCGACGCCGTTTCGGCAATCAGCAACTGCGCCCGGAATAGCTTGCGGCGAAAGACCATCGTCCCGTCAGCTGCAGCGCCATGCGCCTGAAACACGTCACAACATATCCTTCAAGCGCCCTTATGGATCTTGACCGTAGTCTTCATGCATCAGGGTATCTTCCTCCTCACGCCAGTTCAGGCGGGAGAGGATCTCACCTGACACCATATCGACGGTGGTTCTGCGCTTCATCGCCAACTGCCGAAGCACGCCATAGGCTTCCTTTTCGGAATGATTGTCAGTCAACATGATCGCAAGCTTGGCGCGCTCGATGATACGGGACGACTCGAGCTTTGCCTGCAGGCGGCTTAAGCTCTGGCGCAATCGCCGTTCTCGTCGGTGATTGTTGACCGCCGCCAATAGGTTGGTAAGAATCCCGAAGGGTCGGATCGGCAGCCCGATTACCGCATTCACCCGCATGTTCAACAGACGGTCGATGGACAAAGGATTCTCATAGTCAATCACTGCGATCAAAACCGCCGAAGGATTCTCGGCTTGCCAATGGAACGAGAGCCTGCTTTCGATCAGCTGATCAAGGAGGACGAAAACGATGTCGATATCCTCGGCATAGGAAATGGGTGGCGGCCAGATTTCCTGCACCTGGCAACCAATTCTCACCAGATGAGAGCGAAGATCCTGATCGCCGCCCTGGTCTGGTTGAACAAGAATGATCTTCAGTAATCGAAGATCCTTGATCAGGACTGGTCGATCCCTATCGCCGGTTGCGGGCTCGCTTCGTCCGGCCTGCATCTCGGATTCCTCTGCCCTGAAAGCGTGTGCGCCCATGATTGATCTCGATCTGCATTCACCTGAAGCTCAGGCATTCATGTCCATTCCGGGGTGTGTGATATGGTCTCAGCTGCGGTCTTTTCGTCACTGTTTATGGAGTAGCTTGTCATATATGGGTTGGGGCGAATAGCATTCTTCGTTTGGGCAACAATATCAAATTGGCCATCGTTTCGTACAATTCCGATCTTAGGCCAGACGTAGCAGTGAAGATTCGATGGATCTATTGCAACTCTACCCTGAGGTGCCTCGAAGGAAGTGCCCAGAATCCCTGCGCGGATCGAGCCGATGCTATCGGCAGAGCCATTCCTCATGGCCTGCGCAACCATATGAGTCTGAGTATAGGCTGCATCCCAGCACATATTCGTATGCGCAGGTTCGCCACGCGCTGTCTTGTAGCGCTCAAGAAGGGAAATGTTGGCTGGATTTGCCTGTGATGCAAAATACGTCGCTGCCGTGATATGTCCAACAGCCGCCTTGGGGTCGATTTCCTGAAGATCGGCTTCGCTGGTCGTCAGGCTTGCAACCATGATCTGGCCGGCGTCGAGCCCATTTCCGGCATAAGCATTGTAGAAATCCAGATTGGACTGACCGACGAAATTGTTGAAGATGATGTCCGGTCTGCATTTCATGATGTCAGCGATGAGGGAATCCATTTCCGGCCTTTTGGCCTGCTGGCCGAGATAGCGCTCGCCCAAGACCTCTCCGCCGCCGGATCTGATGAGGTCGCCCATGATCCGACCGGATTCGCGGGGCCAGATATAGTCCGATCCTACGATATATATGCGCGGCGAATGGTTTTCGAGAAGATATCTGGCCAGAAGCAGGCTGTTCTGATTTGGAACGGCTCCGAAATACATTGCGCTTTCGGAATACTCGAACCCTTCATATTGGGCTGGGTAGCAGAGAATTCCCGCCTCTTTGTCCAGGGCAGTCAATACCGCCTTGCGCTGGCTTGAGGTGTAGCACCCCAGTATGACCTTTACCTTGCCATCGGCGAGAATATCCGCCGCCATGGCTTTGTAGGCGGCAGGTTCTCCTGCCGGATCGCGATATACGGGGATCAGTTCGCGACCATTGATGCCGCCAGACTGGTTTATCTCATCGATTGCAAACATCGTCGCCGACAACATGCTTTTCTCTGTCACGGCGGTCCAGCCCGTTTGGGAGAACATGACCCCGATATATACTGGATCGTCTCTTCTCATCTTGTGCGGCCCTCCTTTTAAGGAATAGGTGATCGGGAGTTCAAGCTTTCCGATGGTGCGTTGCTCCGGGCGGCATGGCGTGACGCTAGGCGTGCCCAGCATAAGGGTCAAGAAAGCGCCGTCCGCGATTCCGATTTAGCGGATGGCCCATGCAAGATGCCCGGTTTTCAGGCGTGGATAGGCCCGATAAACAAGCAGTGGCAGTGGCAGCGGGCGCCGGACAAAGGGACTGACCCCGAAGCGGCCATGGTGTGGTCTGATCGGGCAGGGGCGGCGGATCGCCTTGCCGCCCCTCCGTCGTTACGCGGCGATCTGCACCCGTTCCTTGGCTTCCAGACTCAGCACCGCAAGCGATTTTCCCCAATAGGGCGCAACCCGCCGCTTCATCATTTCGCGGAACTGCTGCGTGGTATTGACAAGCAACTGGCCATTGCCCCAGTCGAGGATCACGCCATATTGCCGGACGCAATCCATGACGTTCAGCTCCCCCGAGCGATAGCGCGCAGCGATGGCTTCCGCATCCTCGTCAAGCCAGCCCAGACGCGCGGCAGCGATGCGCTCGCGTTCCTTCGCGGTTGCCGCTGCGTCGACCTCATATTGCGCCAGATCGGCATCCACTACCCGGATGACGACGCCATAGTCGATGCGTGCGCGCTCGACGCTGACATATTCGTCGGCGACATCCTCGCAGACCAGTTTCGGGTCGCGCATCAGCGGATCGCCGACCCCGCCGCCGCCGGCGGAGGGACGGGTGAAGACGTCGTCCAGTTCGATCGGCAGGTTCGAGAAGATCGAGCCCAGGTAACGCTCCTTCTCGGTGCCCTTGTTCAGCCAGACGCCATGCGGGATCGAGGGCAGGCCACCCCACATGCCCCAGGTCACCGAACGCTCGCGGTCGCAGCAATAGGAAACTACGATCCGCTCGCCCTCAAAGACCGAGCCGCCCTTCTCGGCGCCGAGCCCGCCGCGTGCCTCGCCGGGGCCGGCGGAATCCTGCACGAAGTCGTGGCATTTGGTCAGCACCGGGGCCAGCCGTTCCTGACCTTCAAGCGGCTGGATGCCATATTGCGCACCGAAGACCGGGGCGGTGGCGTTGAAGCCGTCGCGCCCGTTGCGGCCGCCCCAGCCGCCGGCCATCCAGTCATACCACATGAAATAGGGGCGCCCCTGAAGCCTGGTGTCGCGGCCGCCGACCAGCAGGTATTCCAGGTTGAAGGCGCAGCCCATGGTCCGTTCGGGCATGATATCCGCCCAGAGCCCGAAGACCGAGTTCATCAGCTTCTCGAACGGGCCCGAACAGAAGCCGGCGCAGGGGCTGGGCCATTCCGCGTTGACGACCGTTCCGGGCTCGCCGACATTGACCGTGACCGCACGGTAGAGGCCTGAGTTCAACGGCAGGTCCGGGAACTGGTATTTCGTTCCTGCGACGATCCCGGCGAAAGAGCCGCCATAGGCCGCGTTCAGGAAGGTCGAGATCTGCGGATGCGAGCCCGACAGATCGTAATGGGCATGGTTGCCGTCGATGGTGAACTTGATCTTGATCGGGATCAGGCCCTCCTCCAGCTTCGGGTCCTGGTCGATATAGTCCTCGGCATACCAGGTTCCGTCGGGAAGCTCGGCCAGGCGGTTGCGCATCAGCACCTCGACCCAGTCCTGCACCTCGCGGAAGGCGGTCTTGATGGTCTCGACGCCGTATTTGTCGCAAAGCCGCATGATCTCGCGTTCCGCAACCGCCGTCGCCTCGGCCTGGGCCTGCATGTCGCCGATCACGTCGCCCGGATTGCGGGTATTGACCGCGATCATCTTGGCCACGTCCTCAAGCCAGACGCCCTTGCTCCAGATACGGACCGGGGTGATGCGCAGCCCCTCGCCCATGTGGTCCAGCGCGGTGATATTGAACGAGCCTGGCGTCGCGCCGCCCATGTCGGCCCAATGGCCATTGGCCTGCGACCAGCCGATCAACTCGCCCTTGTAGAACATCGGGCGCAGGATGCGGGTATCGTTGAAGTGGCTACCGCCCCGGAACGGATCGTTGATGATGAAGACATCGCCCGGATTGATGTCGTCGCCGAACTCCTCGATCACCGCCTTGCAGGTATAATGCAGCGTGCCGACATGGGCGGCGATGTCGCCGGTGCCCTGCATCACCAGGTTGCCCTGCGGATCGCTGAGCCCGGACGAGAAGTCGCGGCAGTAGATCACGAAGGAATAGCAGGTCCGAAGCAATTGCTCGGCCATCTGGTCGACGATGTTGACGAAGGCGTTGCGCAACACCTCGAAGGTGATCGGGTCGAGTTCGGACTTGAACTCGGTCAGGCGCTTCTCGGGGGGCGGGGGGAACTGGATGCCCTTGTCGGACAGTTCCAGGGCTTGCTTCTTGCCGGTCATGCCGGTCGTCCTCCTTGCTGGTTGGGGGAAGGCGCTTATGCCGCGCCAAGCTTGATCTGGATGTTGAGCCATTCGTCGATATAGGCGACGTCGCCCGGCGGAATGACGGTGGTCGAGTCGAGCTGGTCGATGACGGCCGGGCCCTTGATGGTGACGCCGGCCGGCAGGGTCTCGCGGTCGTAAAGCTGAGTCGTCATGGCCGCGGGGTGGTCGTGGAACCAGGCCTCGCGGGTGCCCTTGGGAACCGCCTTCGCATTCGGGTCGATGGCGACCTTGGGGAAGGAGGGCTTGGGCGTGATCCCGATCGCGCGCACGGTCAGGCGGTAGATCTCCACCGGGAAATCCTCGCGGCGGAAGTTGTGCGCCTTTTCATATTCGGCATGGAAGATGGCCAGCGCCTCGTCCATCGCGGTGATCTTGCCGGGAACCGACACCGCCAGCGAACGCCACTGACCGCGATAGCGCATATCCACGAAGCGCTGGAAGGTCATGTCGCCGGGTGCGACGCCGTCGCGTTGCATCCGGTCGCGGCCTTCCATTTCCAGCTTCTGGAACGCGGCTTCGACATCCGCCGGATCGGCCGTGCTGGCATTGTCGAAATACATCTGCGTCACGTCATGCTGGACATCCACCAGGATGCAGCCCACCGCCGAGGTTACGCCGGGATTGGGCGGGATGATGACCACCGGGATGTTGAGTTCGCGCGCGATATCGACGCCATGCAGCGGACCCGCGCCGCCGAAGGCCACCAACGCGAAATCGCGCGGATCGTGACCCCGGGCGATGGAGATCAGGCGCACCGCATCGGCCATATTGGCATTGGCGACGCGCAGGGTGGCAAGCGATGCCTCGACCAGATCCAGGTTCAGCGGCCCGGCGATCTTCTGCATCGCCTCAAGCGCAGCCTCGCGGTCCAGCGACTTCTTGCCGCCGGCCAGGGTGGTGCCGACACGGCCCAGGATAATGTTCGCATCGGTATTGGTCGGCTCGGTTCCGCCTGCCTTGTAGCAGGCCGGTCCCGGCACCGATCCAGCCGATTGCGGGCCGTTGCGCAGCGATCCCGCCTTGTCCAGCCAAGAGATCGAGCCGCCGCCGGCGCCGATGGTCAGAACCTCGATCGAGGGGAAACAGATCGGATGGCCCCAGTCCACTTCCCATTTGTCGGTCATGCGCAGATGGCCGTCCGCCGTCAGCGAGATATCCGCCGAGGTGCCGCCCATATCCAGGCCGATGGAGTTCTTGTAGCCGCAGAGCTCGGCGAAATACTTGCTGGCGATGGCGCCTGCAGCGATTCCCGATGCGGCAAGGCGGGCGGCGTATTTCTCGGCCGTCGCCGGGGTCATCACGCCGCCGCCGGAATGGAACAGCAGGACATCGGCCTCATATCCGGCCTCACTGGTGCGGCTGGCGATGTCGCGGGCATAGGGACGGATGATCGGCGCGAGGATGGTGTTCGCCACGGTGGTCGAGAAGCGGTCGTCCTCGAAGATTTCGGGATGGGTTTCGTGCGAGGTTGAGATGGCGACATCCGGCCCCAGCACCTCGGCCAGGATCTCGGCCATCCGCTGTTCGTGGACGCCGTTCACATAGGCGTTGATGAAGCACACGGCGACCGCATGGACCTCGCGCTTCTTCAGGATGCGCGCGATTTCCCGCGCCCGTTCCTCATCCAGCGGCTCGATGATCTCGCCCCGGTAATTGATCCGCTCGCGCACGGCGAAACGGTCGCGCCGCCGCACATAGGGCGGGGTCCCCTCCTTATAGGCGTCCCAGGGATCTTCGCGGGTGCCGCGCCCGATTTCCAGCACGTCGCGGAAACCTTCGGTCGTGACCATGGCGACGGGCTTGAAATTGCGCGTGATCAGCGCATTCGTCGCAACCGTCGTCCCATGGGTGAACAGTTCGACATCATTCCAGTCAAGATCGGCGGCCTCGGCGCCGTTCATGATCGCGTCGATCGGATTGGCCGTGCTGGGCACTTTCGCAACGGTCTGTTTTCCGTTCGAGTCCAGAACGAAAATATCGGTAAACGTCCCGCCAACGTCAATTGCAAGGCGGGCACGTGCAGGTTTCATCGACGGACCTGCGTCCGCCCCATCCATACTCATCGTGAATTTCCTTTTGATCCGCATTGCGCAAATCAGGCTGCAAAGGACGGAATCCGTCCGATGAGCACCTGCGCATAGATTTCGCTTTGATATCGAGGGGAGGCCGATCACCTGATGCTTTCGGGCGCATGGTGATCTGTTGCATTCGTTGTTGAATGCATTCCTCGACACTACGCGATGAATATCAAGATCGACAAGCGTTTTTTTCAAGTGCAGAAAGTTGCGGAGAATCTTCCTGAAACATAATAAAAATCAATGGATTGCGATCATGGGCAATGCGCCGCGCCGCGGAATATCCTTTTCGCACTGACGACGGGACTGCGAGATCGGAAAGGGTGCGAATCGCCGCTTTCAGCCTGTCCAGGTAGGAAAAGAATCATCGGATGATGCTTCGACGAAGGCGCAGATCCGGGTCGGGACGGCCAGCCCATGCAAATGGATACCCCGACTGTCAAAGCCGACGCAAGACAAGTCACGATCTGCGCAAAATTTACGCGGCAGCATTGCCTTCTGCCCGCCTGCTGAACGCCGGGCGCGATGCTGGATTGCGGCTGCCGGAAAAATCCGCTCGATCCGGAAAAACCTGTTGACCGATTCGGCTCGGATCGCCGATGCACTCTATAACGAGTTAGCGAAGTTTAGCTCTTGTTCGCCGCGTCGAGTTCGTCACACCGGCATTGTCTTCGACTAAGGCGCATAGGCACAACAAGGTGCCATCTGTCAGCCCAAAGCCATGAGGCACAGCATCGTGCCGCCAAGTGGTGTTGCGCGCCCTCCCATGAAAATGGGCCAGCGTCGTGAAAGGCTCTCCGGAAATTCGGGACTTCGGAGTTTGGCCTGCTGGGAATGCCTCTTCCAAAAAGCACAAATGAAAACAGGGAATCCACCATGAAAGACCTGCAACGCAGACATTTCCTCGGCCTGGGTGCCGCAGGGATTCTTGCAACCCCGTTCCTTGCCCGTCCCGCTTTTGCCGCGACCGATAAAATCCAGGTCGCCGGTATTCATGACGCCTCGGGCGGCATCGACATCTATGGCCGCCCGATGATCAATTGCCTCAACCTTGCCGTGGACAAACTGAACGCGGCCGGCGGCGTGCTGGGGCGCGAGATCGAACTGGTCAACTACGATCCGCAATCGAACATGCAGCTTTACGCGCAATATGCGACCGAGGCCGCGACGCGCCAGAAGGCGGCTGTGGTCTTCGGCGGCATCCTTTCCGCCTCGCGCGAGGCGATGCGGCCGGTGCTCGACCGCTACAGGACGCTTTATTTCTACAGCCTGCTTTATGAAGGCGGGGTCTGTGATCGCAACACCTTCTGCATGGGCTCGACCCCCGGCCAGACGCTGGAGAAATTCACCCCCTATGTGATGCAGAAATTCGGCGGCAAGAAGGTCTATGTGCTGGCCGCTGACTACAATTACGGCCAGATCACCGCGCTGTGGATCGAGAAGTTCGTCAAGGAAAACGGCGGCGAGGTGGTGCGGGCGGATTTCTTCCCGCTCGATGTCAACGACTTCGGCTCGACCATCCGCCAGATCCAGGCGGCCCAGCCCGATATCATCATGTCGGTCCTGGTGGGCGGTGCGCATAACGCCTTCTATCGCCAATGGGTCGCCTCGGGGATGAAGGACAAGATCCCGATGGCCTCGACGACCTTCGGCATCGGCAACGAACAGGTGCTGACCACCCCCGACGAACATAACGGCATCATCGTCTCCTATGCCTATTTCGATGGGATCCAGACCCCCGAGAACGAGGCGTTCAAGGCCGAATATTACGCGAAATTCGGCGACAAGGCAGATGCGATCACCGAGGGCGGCGCCATGACCTATCACGCCGTCAATCTTTGGGCCAAGGCGGTCGAGATGGCCGGCACCATCGAACGCGAGCCGGTGATCGAGGCGCTTGAGAGCGGCCTTTCCTTCGCCGGGCCGGCGGGGCTGACCACGATCAACGCCCAGACGCATCACAACACGCTCGACAGCTATATCGCCGAGGTGCGCGACAACAATTACGTCGTGCTGGAAAGCTATGCGCAGCAACCGCCCAGCGACACGCTGGCGGTCTGCGACCTGAAGGTCAACCCGACCGATGCGACGCAATATGTGGTCGAGGTGCCGAAGTAACGGGCCCGCACGGGCGCCCGGCCATAGGGCGCCCGCATTTCCCGTTTCCGCCGCACCAGGGAGCTTCTCATGGACTATGTTGCGATCATTCTTCTTCAGACCGCGATCAGCATCGCGAACCTGGTGCTGATCAGCGCAGGCCTCGCCGTCATCTTCGGCATGATGCGCGTCATCAACTTCGCCCATGGCGAGTTCCTGATGCTGGGCGGCTATACGGCGGTCATTGCCACCCAGCATGGCGTGCCGCTGCTGGTCTCGTGCTTCATCCTGGCGCCGGTGCTGGTCGGGCTGGTGGGGCTTGTCGTGGAATATCTGGTGATCCGCCATCTTTACGGGCGGCTTCTGGACACGATGCTGGCAAGCTGGGGGGTGAGCCTGATTCTGATCGGCCTCGTCACCGTGGCCTTCGGCAATTCGGTCTCGGGCATCTCGACGCCCTTCGGCAGCCTTTCCATCGGGCGGTTCAGCATCGGGTTCTATGAACTCTTCCTTGTCGCCGTCACCCTGGTCATGGTCATCGCCGGCTATCTGGTGATGCGCTACAGCCGCGTCGGGCTGATCGCGCGGGCCACGATGCAGGACCGTGACATGGCCGCCTCGCTGGGGGTCAACCAGCGCGCCGTCTACCGCGCCACCTTCGTCACCGGCGCCGCGCTGAGCGGGCTTGCCGGTGCGCTGATCGCGCCGATTGCCGGGGTGGTGCCGACCATCGGCGCCTCTTATCTGGCGAAATGCTTCATCACGGTAATCTCAGGCGGTCCCGCCATCATCGCGGGCACCTTGTCCGCCTCGGGGCTGCTGGGCGGCGTCGGCGTGATCATGACCTTCCTGGCGACCCCCGTCCTGGCCGAAGTGGCGCTGCTTGCGGCGGCGGTGGTGCTGCTGCGGGTGCTGCCCCAGGGGATCACCAGCAAATTCTTCCGGAGATCGCAATGAAAACGCCGCTTGTCACCTCGGACCGCCTGGGCGCGGTCGCGATGATCCTCGCTGCTGCCTGGGCGCTGTTCATCGTCCCTTCGGGCGGGGACATGACGCTGATCCTCTCGGGCTCGATCTATTGCGCCTTCGGAATCCTCGCGCTTTCGCTGGCGCTGATCTGGGGGTTCGGCGGCATCCTCAGCTTTGGCCAGACCGCGTTCTTCGGGATCGGCGGCTATGCCTATGCGGTTCTCGCCCTCAACATCGGTAATACGACCACGGCGGCGCTGCTGGCGATCCTGGTCGCGGCGGCGATGGCGGCCGCCATCGGCTATTTCATGTTCTGGGGCCGGCTGGGCGATGTCTATCTGGGCGTCATCACCCTGGTCCTGTCGCTGATCCTCTATCGCTTCATCAACCAGACCTCGGGCAGCGAATGGAAGATCGGCAAGGCGCCCCTGGGCGGCTTCAACGGCATCCCCTCGACGCCGATCCTCAACGATCTGGACGGCAACCCGCTCTGGCCTGAAGATATCTATGTGCTTTGCGTGGTGGCGCTGATCCTGTCCTATATCCTCTGCCGCCTGCTTCTTGCGACGTATTTCGGCCGGGTCGTGATGGCCTTGCGGGAAAACGAGCTGCGCGCGGAACTGCTGGGCTACGATACCCGCCTCTACAAGCTGGGGGTGTTTTCCATCGCCGGCGGTCTTGCGGGCCTTGCGGGGGTGCTGTTTGCCAATTGCGTATTCGTCAGCCCGAACATGTTCAGCCTGACGACCAGTTCGCAATTGCTGGTCTGGGTGATCGTCGGGGGCCTGGGAACGCTTGCCGGCCCGGTCATGGCCTGCTTCCTGCTGCTGGCCTTCTCGGCCTGGCTGGGCACGCTGAACGCCGGGGTCTGGCTCGACCCGAACCTGGTGATGGGGCTGGTGCTGACGCTGTTCGTCCTGGTGCTGCCCAAGGGCATCCTGCCGCTGATGCGGAGCGGCTGCGACCGGGCATTGGCCGCGTTCCGGCGCCCGGCACCGGCGGCGGAACCCGGCGAGGCCATGATCGGGGAGGAAGCACGATGACCGACTACCTGCTGGAAGCCCGCAACCTGACCATGCGTTTCGGCGGCGTCGTCGCGGTGCGCGATGTCAGCCTCTCGCTGCGCGAGGGCGAGTTGCATTGCCTGATCGGGCCGAATGGCGCCGGGAAATCCACTTTCTTCCGCATGCTGTCCGGCCAGTATCGCCCGACCTCCGGCGAGGTGCTGTTTCGCGGCCAGTCGATCAACGGCCAAAGCAGCGCGAAGATCGCGCGGGCCGGCATGGGGATCAAGACCCAGGTGCCTTCGGTCTTCAACGCCATGACGGTGCGCGAGAATGTCATGCTCGCCGCCGTCCGGGCGCTGCCGCCCAACCTTGCGCGGCGGCGCTGCGACGAGGTGATGAAGCGTATCGGCATCAGCCATCTCGCCGCCGAAAAGGTCGGCATCCTGGCGCATGGCCAGCGCCAGTTGGTCGAACTGGCCACCGTGATCGCCCCGCGCCCGGCGCTGATCCTGCTGGACGAGCCCGCCGCCGGCATGACCGGCGAAGAGGTCGAGGGGCTGGGCGACCTGCTGGTCGAACTGGCCCGAAGCTGCTCGGTCATCGTGGTCGAGCATGACATGAGCTTCATCCGCCGGATCGCGCGCAGCATCACCGTCTTCAACCAGGGCTCGGTCCTGGTCGAGGGGCCGGCCGATCAGGTCCTGTCGGATCAGCGCGTGCGCGACGTCTATCTGGGAAGGGAGGTGGCCTGATGCTGCAACTCGTCGGAGTGCATTCGGGATATGGGCAGATCCCGATCCTGCGCGACATCAGCCTCAATGTCGCCGAGGGCGAATTCGTCGGCATCCTTGGCCATAACGGCATGGGCAAGAGCACGCTGTTGATGACCATCGGCGGGACGCTGCCCGCGACCGATGGCCGGATCGAGATGGGCGGGCAGGACATCACCCGTCTGCCGGTTCACCGGCGCGCAAGGATGGGCCTTGGCTATGTCAAGCAGGGTCGGCGGATCTTCCCGCGCCTGACGGTGCGCGAGAACATGCAGGCGGCCTGCCTGGCCGGCGGCCAGCCGCTGGCGCGGGCCGAGGAAATGATCGCGCTGTTCCCACGTCTCGCGCCGATTGCCGAGCGTCCGGGCGGGGTGCTTTCGGGGGGCGAGCAGCAGATCCTCGCGCTGGCCCGATGCCTTTGCACCGCGCCGCGCCTGGTGATGCTGGACGAGCCGACCGAGGGGATTCAGCCCTCGATCCGCGAGGAGATCGTCGAGGCGCTTCTGATGCTGCGCGACCGGCTGCGCCTGACCATGCTGCTGGTCGAGCAGAACGAGGCCTTTCTGGGCGCGCTCTGCACCCGAAGCTATTGCCTTGAAAAGGGCCGCCTGGTGGCGTGATGCCCCGGAAAAGGAACGTCCCTGACCGCAATGGGGCAAACAAGAACGTGAAAACAGGGAGTTGACGATGACCGCTTCATGGAGATTCTCGGCATTGGCCGACCGGCATCGCGCGCTTGGATCGAAGCTTGAGGACTGGTCGGGCATGGGAACCGCCTGGTCCTATGACGGTGATCCGGTTGCCGAGTATCTGGCGATCCGCACCAAGGCCGGGCTGATGGATGTCTCGGGGCTGAAGAAGGTGCATGTCACCGGCCCGGCCGCCAGCCATGTGATCGACCGTGCCACCACGCGCAATGTCGAAAAGCTGATGCCGGGCCGGGCGATCTATGCCTGCATGCTGAACGACGCCGGCAAGTTCATCGACGATTGCGTGATCTATCGCACCGGGCCCAATGCCTTTCTGGTCGTGCATGGCTCGGGGCAGGGGTTCGAGCAACTGACCATGGCTGCCTCTGGCCGCGACGTGTCGGTGCGCTTCGATGACAACCTGCACGACCTGTCTCTCCAAGGCCCTCTGGCGGTGGACTACCTGGCGAAACATGTGCCCGGTATCCGCGACCTGGCCTATTTCGGCCATATCCAGACCTCGCTGTTCGGCAAGCCGGCCATGATCTCGCGCACCGGATACACCGGTGAGCGGGGCTACGAGCTGTTCGTGCGTGGGCAGGATGCGCCGATGGTCTGGGATCGTATCCTGGACGAGGGTGCCGGGATGGGGATCATCCCCTGCCGGTTCACCACGCTGGACCTGCTGAGGACGGAAAGCTATCTGCTGTTCTTTCCCTATGACAATTCGGAAATGTATCCCTTCGACGACCAGCCGGGCGGGGATACGCTGTGGGAACTGGGCCTGGATTTCACCGTATCGCCCGGCAAGACCGGCTTTCGCGGGGCCGAAGAACATTACCGCCTGAAGGGCAGGGAGCGCTTCAGGATTTGGGGCCTGAAGCTGGAAGGCGACAAGGCCCCGGACAATGGCGCTCCGGTCTTGCGCGACGGTGTGCAGGTCGGCGTCGTGACCCAGGCGATGCATTCGCCGCTGAACGGCTGGACGGTGGCCATCGCCCGCCTGCCGGTCGATTGCGCGAACGAAGGCAGCAGGCTGACCGTGAACTGCGCCACCCATGGCGAAATCGCTGCCGTGACCGCGTCCATGCCCTTCCTCGACCCGGAAAAGAAGGTCCGCACCGCCAAGGGCTGACTCAAGCGCCCGCCGGGTGGCGCAGGTTGCCCGGCCCTTCCCGTCAACAGGGGGAAACCATGCCAGGAACCGAATTCTCGCCCTCGATCGCCAGCCGCCCGGTCTATCCGGGGCTGGTGGCGCAGGGGGCCATCCCCGCGATCATGCTGGCCGATGCCGAGGGGGCGGGGGCGCTGATCGACCTTGCCGCCCGCGATCCGGCGGTGATGGAGCGGGCGCATGTGATCTTCATCCCGGCAGGCACCCCACATGGCGCGCGGCTGCGGGCGCTTGGCGCGCGGATCTATCACGAAAGCCCCAGCTATGCCGCCTGCCTGGAGCGGTTCCGCAAGGCGCTGGCCGATGCCCATATGGGCACCACGCTTTATCTGGCCGGAACCGAGGGGCTGATCGGGCAGGCCACGGCCGAGGCGCTGGCCGCCGGCCTACCCGCCGGCGCCATCCAGTCCGAGCACCGCGGGTCGATCGCGCGGCGGATGCAATGCGTCCATTGCAAGGGCATCACCGAGGGTGTCACCACCGATCCCTTCACCTGTTCGCATTGCGGGCTGACGCTGTTCGTCCGCGACCATTATTCGCGCCGCCTGGGCGCTTTTCAGGGCGTCTGCGTCGATGCCGAAACCCCCGGCGTCCTCCCACCCGTGCAGGAGATCAGGCCATGACCGCCCGGATGCTGCGCGTGGCCGAGGTCACGCCCCTGTCGCCCCTTGTCACCCGCTTCCGCTTCGAATGCCCCGAAGGCGGCACGCTGCCGCTGTTCTCCGGCGGTGCGCATGTGGTCGTGGAGATGCCCGATGGCGCCACCCTGCGCCGCAACGCCTATTCGCTGATCTCGGACCCGCTGGACGGATCGGGCTATGAAATCGCGGTGCGGCGCGAGGATGCCGGCCGGGGAGGCTCGCGCTTCATGCATACCCATGTGGCGGTGGGCGACCTGCTGCGCGTGGGCGCGCCGGTCAACCTTTTCGCGCTGGACCTGCGGGCGAAAAAGCATGTGCTGATCGCGGGCGGCATCGGCATCACGCCCTTCCTGGCCCAGCTTCGGCAATTGACCCGGCTGCAAATGCCGTTCGAACTGCATTACTGCGCCCGCAGCCGGGCCGAGGCCGCCGGCCTGAGCCTGCTGCCCGACCTGCCGCAGGTTCATGCCCATATCTCCGATGAAGGCGATCGGCTGGACATCGGCGCGGTGCTGGCGGGGCAACCTTTGGGAACCCATGTCTATACCTGCGGACCCGAAGGGCTGATCGAGGCCGTAGCAGGAACCGCCACCCGCCTTAACTGGCCCAAGGCCGCGCTGCATTCCGAAGCCTTCCTGTCCCCGCCACCCGGCGCAGCCTTCAAGGTCACCTTGGCGCGGTCAGGCATAACGATCACCGTCGGCCCCCATCAAAGCCTGCTGGAGGCGATGGAAGAGGCGCAGGTCGATGCTCCTTGGCTTTGCCGGGGCGGCGCCTGCGGGCAATGCGAGACCGCCGTCCTGTCCTGCAAGGGCCGGATCGAGCATCACGACCACTGGCTGAGCAATGCCGAAAAGGCCGCGCAGCAGAAGATCATGCCCTGCGTTTCGCGCTTTCAGGGCGAAGACCTCACCCTTGACCGCTAGGGGGCCAGCATGACCATGCGCTTCAACGACGAAACCTTCCGCGACGATTACACCTTTTACAACTCGCCCGCGGCGATCCGGCGCTTTCCGTTCCCCTTCGACCAGGACAGCTACATGTATTCGGTCAATATCGAGCCGCACCGCCGGGGCGCGGCGGGCTCGGTGTTCCAGCACCGTTTCGACGTGGACGAACATTACGTCGCCGAAATGCGCGACCGAGAGATCACGCTGCGCGACGATCCGCTGCGCTGCCAGTCGCTGCCGCATATGGAACTGGCGGGCTGGGATTTCCTGGAACTGGTGATGGTCTCGAAGGCCGAGGACTATCCCGAACTGTTCGAACTGCACCGCGACGGGGACCGCTGGCACTGGATCAACCGGCCGCTGGGGATCGAACAGCGCTTCATCTTCCTTGACGCGACCAGCCTGCCCTGCGGGCCGATGGAATACATCACCCGCCAGACCCAGGGCGACCATGCCCTGCTGGACCAGCGCGAGGGCAACCTGTGGATGGATGCCGGCATGGTGACCAGCCAGGCGGATTGGAGCCTCGATTTCGACATCGGCATGAACTTCTTCGAATGGCACGCCCCGGTGCCGAAGGCACATGAATTGGAGGTGTTCCAGCGCGCCCTGAAATTCCTGCTGAGCCTGCAGCAGGGGGCACCCGTGCGGCGGCTGAACTGGACGATGACGGTCAATCCCCGGCTGGATACCAGCCCCGAGAACTATCACAAATGGGGGCCGGAAAAGCGCACGCTGACCGCCGGGAATGTCGGCGCGAAGCAATATCTGCGGGTGGAGTTGCAGACGCTTTGGCGCCTGCCCCGGTCGAACGCCATCGCCTTCCCGATCCGCTGCTATCTGCTGGCGCTGGAGGATCTGGTGACGGTGCCCAAATGGGGACGCCGCCTGCACCGGGTGCTGCGCGACCTGCCGGGCGAACTGGCCGAATACAAGGGATTCGCCGTGAACCGGCCGCTGATCGTCGACTACCTGTCGCGGTTCGACGACTGTGCGCCGACCTCGGCCGGGATCTTTCCCGATGACTGACGGCGAGGGGCTGCCAACCTGTATGCTGCCAGCATTCGGCGGGACGGAACCGACCTGCGGCAGTGTCGTCGCAATCTCCTCGGATTCGTGTCGCTTCCTGGCCGTTACGGCCTTCCTGCATGGCCCCGATCGAACCCGCCCAATGGCGCGGGATCGGTTCGGTTCCTGGCGCGAAGTCGGGCAGGGTGAACGGAATGGCGGCAGAATCGGAATATTCCTGGAAGGATCTTATTTTTATCTACAGGAAACTTTGTTTTTGGCGCCATCACCCCATCATGAGGATGCCCGCATCGCATGATGGATTCGCCATGACACAGAAGAATGCCCTTGTAGCGGCCTTGCCCGCGATCCTGTTTCCCGCCCTCGCCTGGGGGCAGGATGCCGAACCGGCGTTGAGCGCCGGAGATACCGCCTTCGTCGCGACCTGCGCGCTGTTCGTCATGCTGATGATGCTGCCCGGCCTTGCCCTGTTCTATGCGGGCATGGCGCGCAGCAAGAACGTGCTGTCGGTCCTGACCCAGATCTTCGCCTCGGTCGCGCTGATCTGCGTGCTGTGGATCGCCTTCGGCTATTCGCTGAGCTTCGACACCGAGACGCCGCTGAACGCCGTCATCGGCGGGACCTCCAAGTTCTTCCTGTCGGGGATAACCACCGAAAGCATGGTGGGGACGCTGCCGGAATATCTCTTCGTGCTGTTCATGATGATGTTCGCGGCCATTACCCCGCCGCTGATCGTCGGCGCCTTTGCCGAGCGGATGAAATTCGCCGCGGTGCTGATCTTCATGGGCGTCTGGCTGCTGATCAACTATGCGCCCATGGCGCATATGGCATGGGGCGGAGGCTGGGTCTTCGATGTCGGTGTTCTGGACTTTGCCGGCGGCAATGTCGTCCATCTGAACGCCGGCATCGCGGCGCTGGTCTGTGCGTTGGTCCTCGGGCCGCGCAAGGGTTACGGCACCACGATGATGGTGCCCCATAACATGACCATGACCTATACCGGCGGGGCGATGCTCTGGGTCGGCTGGCTGGCCTTCTGCGGCGGCTGCGCGCTGGCGGCCAATGGCTTCAGCGCGCTGGTGATGCTGAACACCATGCTGGGCGGCGCCGGGGGCGCGCTTGGCTGGATGACGGCGGAATGGATTCACCGCAAGCGGCCCAGCACCTTCGGCCTGGCCTCGGGTGCGATTGCCGGCCTGGTCGCGATCACCCCCGCCTGCGGCTTCGTCGGCCCCATGGGCGCGGTGCTGGTGGGCTTCCTCACCGCGCCGGTCTGCGTCTATGCGGTCGAGGTGGTCAAGCGCCGCGTCGGCTATGACGATTCCTTCGACGTGTTCGGCGTCCACGGTGTCGGGGCGGTGGTCGGCGGCGTGCTGACGGTCGTCTTCGCCGCGCCCGCGCTTGGCGGGCTGGGCTATCCCGAGGGCCGCACCATGCTGACCCAGATGGTGCCGCAGGTGCTGATCATGGGCTTCAGCATCGCGGTCTCGCTGGTGACGACCTGGATCGCGCTGAAGATCGCAGGCGCGCTGGTCGGCCTGCGCGTCGATGAGGAGGCCGAGGCCGAGGGGCTGGACATCCACCAGCATGGCGAGGTCGGCTATCGTCTGGGCGATGGCGTTTACGGAGGTGCGGCGCTGGTGCCGGCGCAGGCCGCGCATGGTCTGGGCTCTCCGGTGCAGGTCGCCAATCAGCGCGGCTGATGCCGCGCCCATTCCAGGGCCGGGCCTCGCGGGGCCCGGCCTTTTCCGCTGTCAGCGGCTTTGTGGATAGGTGATGACCGACAGGTATTTCGCCGGCAGTTCGATCAGGTCCACCGGGCCATGCGGCGCGTCCGCATCGAACAGCAGGGTATCGCCCGGCTCCAGGCGATAGATCTGTTCGCCATGACGATAGCCGACCGTTCCTTCCAGCATATACAGCATTTCGATCCCCTCGTGCTGGAAGGTCGGGAAGCGGTCGCTTTCCGTGGTCAGCACGATCAGATAGGGCTCGACAACGACGCCGGAGTCGTTCGCGCCGATATGGCCCAACAGGTGATATTGATGGCCGGCGCGGGTGCCCTGGCGCTCGATTTCCACCCCGTCGCCGGCTTTCACATGCATGGCCCCACGGGGCTCGGCATAGCCGGAAAACAGCTGGACCAGCGGCACCCGCAAGGCATTGGCCAGCATTTGCAGTGTGGCCAGCGAGGGCGAGATCACCCCGTTCTCGATCTTGGACAGCATCCCGACCGAAAGCCCCGACTGCGCCGCCAGATCCGATCCGGTCAGGCGCTGGCGCTTGCGCAGTTCTCGCACCACCCGGCCGATGGCGACCTCGAGGTTTCTTTCCGGATTGTCGCGCAGGGCATGGGGATTCTGGGTCAGTCTTTGCGATGTATCGCTGCTGTCCATCACATGTGCCGCGCGCCTTGTTTCCTGTCAGGAAAGTCTAGACCGCGGCACCGACAATGTGAATAGCCCCGCTCACCCCATTCTTTCGGATGCGTAGCT
>NZ_VCBQ01000095.1:0-18967 GCF_006386455.1 Paracoccus sp. FO-3
GGCCGGGTTTTACTCCGCCGTTGACAGGAGGGTGGTTCTTCCCAGCATTTCCTGTGCATCAGGCACAAATTCGCCACCAAGCACGTGAATCTTATGGCGGAAATCGCGCACGGCCCCGAAGATGGAGGCAATCCCCAGTGAATTGGTGATCACGGTGCATTGGCGAAGAGGGGCCAATTCTTGTGCGAAGGCGAGAGTGGTCGTGCCGGTGTCGACGAAAAGGGAGGAGCCCGGCTCGAACGGGGTCGCGGCCAGGCGAGCCAGTTTCTTCTTCGCCTCGCCATGTCGGGTCAGGCGGACGCTGAAGCTTTCTTCTGCTACCTGGAAGTTGGCTGCGTCCGTCAGGGATCTGGCGCCGCCGTGGTAGCGCCGAAGCAGTCCGTCGCGATCCAGGGCAACCAGATCCCGCCGGATCGTCTCTCGTGAGCTGTCCAACGCCTCCGCGAGCTCATCCACGCTATGGCTGTGATTGCGCTGAACCAACTCGACAATTCGCGCACGCCTTTCAGTAGGATGCATTGTTATTCAGCTCCAGGTCTGCTCGAAGATCAGGGTCTCTCTCCATCAAACGCAGAAGTCTTCCCGAGACAAGCCTGAACCAAGCCGGGACCGGTCAACCAGTCCCGGCGGGCGTTGTTCACTTGACGAAGGTTTTGTTCAGACCAAGGGACCGATCCACGATCAGACCCGATGATAAAGTTCGACGGGCAGGGTCGTCATGCGAGGGCCCGCGAGAAACAGGGTGATCACCACCTCGTCGAAGGATACCAGGAAGCAAAGTGCCGTCGCCGCGATAAGGCCGGGTGTCATTGCCGGCAGGGTTATGCGGCGGAATACCACCATCGGCCGCGCACCCAGGGTCGCTGCCGCTTCCTCAACAGTCAGGTTCAACCCAGTGAGAGAGGTGGTCAGAACACGCAACGCGTAAGGCAGGGTCACCGTCATATGCGCCATCACCAGACCACTGAAGCTGCCCATCACCCCCAGAGACGCGAAGACGATGAGGATACCCAGGCCGAGCACGATCGTGGGCAGCAGCAACGGCGCGGTCAACAGGTTGAACAGCGCGTTGGTTACCTTGGACGGAAACCGGACGATCGCATAAGAGGCAGGCAGGGCGACGACGATGGAAAGCAATGTCACCACCGTTGCGAGGCCGAGGCTTGTGATGAACGCATCCATCATCCGGCCATCCCCGAAGATGGCGCGATACCAACGCAGGCTCCAGCTGGAGGGCGGAAAGGCCAGGGTCTGGTCATCGCTGAAGGAAAGCGGGAAGACCAGGATTACCGGCGTCAGCAGGTAAAGGAATAGGATGCTGACGAGCAATTTCATCGGCAATCCCATGCGGTTGTTGTCCATGATATGTCCTCAGGCCGTTACCAGGCGCAAAGCGCGCGCATATCCGCGGCCGACCAGTTGAGCGACACCGACTCACCGATGGTCGGGAGCGCCTCTTGCGAACGGGTCGACCGCTCCACCATTATGGTCTGGTCGCCGGAAGCGACTTCCAGTTGGACCAGGTCGCCGACATAGGTCACCTCGGTGAGCCGACCGCTCAGGCCGTTTTCGCCGGCGGCGGCCGGATCGTTGATGGTGATGCGGTGAGGGCGGATCATCATTGTCACGTTCCCCGAAATGCCTGCGGACCCACGGATCTCGACGCCGGATAGCCCATAACGGCCGCTGCCATCGCCGCGCGCGGTCAGGCGGTTCGCACGACCGACGAAGGAAGCGACAAAGGGATTGGCCGGGGCTTCATAAATCTCGCGTGGGGTGCCGGCCTGCATCAGCTTGCCAGCCTGCATGACCACGATCTTGTCGCACATCGCGAGCGCTTCGACCTGGTCATGGGTCACAAACAGCGCCGTAATACCGGTCTTCTGCTGGATCTCGCGGATCTCCCGGCGCATTTCATCCCGCAGTTTCGCATCAAGATTGCTGAGAGGTTCATCCAGGAGCAGGATCGAGGGCCGCACCACCAGCGCACGTGCCAGGGCAACACGCTGTTGCTGGCCGCCAGAAAGCTGCGTGGGCTTGCGGTCTTCCTTGCCTTCCAGATGGACCATCCGAAGCGCGTCCCGCACCCGTGCCTTGATTTCATCCTTGCCGATCCCGCGCATCTCAAGACCGAAGGCGACGTTTTGGGCGATCGTCATGTGCGGGAAGAGGGCATAGGACTGAAAGACGAGTCCCATGTCGCGCTGATAGGTGGGGGTAGAGGTCACGTCCCTTCCGCCCACGAGAATCTCGCGGGAGGTCACTGGGATCAAGCCAGCCACCATTCGCAGTGTGGTGGTTTTCCCGCAGCCGGACGGGCCGAGGAGTGCGACCAGTTCGCCTCCCTGGATGTCGAGGTTCAGGTTATCGACCCCAACGAAATCCTGATATTTCTTCGTGAGCCCGCGAAGGTGAAGCGGAACACCCGTTCCCGCGGTCCGCGAGGGGCTCGGTTGGTCTGAAGGCATGGGTCATTCCCCTGTCTGGATCGCGCTTGCGCCACGCTTGGGATGGGTTGAAGCGGCCGGCTGTCCGGCCAGATAGCTGGCCGGGCCCCTCAGGGGCCCGGAGGCTTCATTCAGCGCGCAATCACCTTGCGGCGCCATTCCTGCATGATCCGCTCGCGGGCTGGCTGCCAGCCGCAGGCACTCCCAGCACCATCCAGAGGCTGGATGGGTGGAGCACGATCCGGATGAGTTGTTGAAGAACATCCGGGCGGTCCTTGCTGCCGCAGGACGGGTTGATGCCATTGCGCTCGCCAATCAGGGCGAGAGTTGCCTTGCCTGGGATGCGCAATCCGGCGAGGCGCTCTCGGTGCGCTCCCAGCCCTCATCGGCGAAAGGGTCCACGCCGCGCAGTTTACCTAGATGCCGGAGGAACCGATCCTCGAGCGAGGCGAGCGTTTCTCCGGGATCGAAGGTTCGGACGAGAAGGAACGGGATGCGGGGCATGCGGGATTCCTTTCGGCAAAGCCGGGTCGTTGACCGGGGTCAGCCGGCCGTGCGGTGAGGCAGGATAGGGGCGGGTTCAGGGCAAGGGGCGCACGACCGAACGCCGGCGGGTTTTCACTCAGCGCATGTGAGCGGAAACATGATCGGGGCAGGGCGGTGATTGCGCCAGGACCGTGAGAGGGCCGTGTCGGCCCTGAAGCCTGCAGCAAAGCCTTGATGAAACGCGTGTTGCTGCGGCATCGTGATCGCTTTCGAGACACGGCTCCGTCGTTCGGAAAAGCGGCGCTTTCCGGCGGGATCGTGAGGGTTTGGAAACTCCGGAGATCCGGCAGCCGTCAGGCCGCGCCATCGCTCCGGAACGGATTGAAACGACCTTGCCGGGCAGCGACTCGACCGTCAACGGGTCGGATCCGGGCCTGTGCAGCAGATCACGATCACGGGCGGCGATTGAGCGCTTCCAGGTAATGCATTGAAATTGCCGAATTTATTGCAGAGCCAGTCGAAGCGATGGACAGTAATTGGTTGTAGAAAGGACAAAAAGGGGCCCGAATGGTCATTATTTCGGTTGTTCGACATCCTAGATCCCCCTATGGTTGAATTTCCCCGATAACCGGAGTTATGTAATCAAATATACCCCAACTCCCACCATCACCATCCGGCTTCAGCCGCGCAAATTCCGCCGTTCCCCGGCTGATCCACCTTCATGATGGCGTGATCGTCGGTTGCGCCGTATTCTCACCCGGCAAGCAACCGCTCGAGCTGTCAAGGAATGCCCGTGCGCGGGCGGCCCTGTCGGAGCCGCTACAACCAGACGGCTCCTAAAAGCACCATCTCGCAGCAGTCCGATCATCATGCGCCCGATGGCCAGGACAGGCCGCATCGATGCGCAGGCGCGGCATGACGCAAAAGCGCATGCGAACGGATCGGGCCAAGGGAAGCCGGCCCGATCAAGGGCTTCAGGCCATGTTCAGGGCCTGCTTGTAGATTTCCAGCACCGCCTCTTCTTCGGCGACCTGGTCCTTGTCCTTCTTTCTCAGCGAAATGATGGACCTCAGCGCCTTGGTGTCGTAGCCGCGCCCCTTGCTCTCGGCGTAGACCTCCTTGATCTGCTCGGCGATGTCCTTCTTTTCCTGCTCCAGATGCTCGATCCGCTCCACGAACTGACGCAGTTCGTCCGCAGTCACCTGATACGAATCCATTTGCTGCTCCATTTGCTGTTGCGGATCGCGATGCGCGGCGCGCAAGGCCGCGACACCATCTCCATGCTTTCCGCCGCGGGTCTAGGCGGTCTTGCGGCCGGGTGCAATCGCCGCTAGGCCGTCGCTGGCAGACGGAGGCGGAAGATGACGATCTGGGACGGGCTGATCTGGGGCGGAACCGGGCTGACGGTGATCGGGCTCGTTGCGCTGGCATGGTGCATCGTCACGGCCGCGCGGGCCAAGGCGCGGATCTCGGACGACGACCAGATGCGCGCCACCATGCGCAAGGTGGTCGCCGTGAACATGGCCGCGCTGGCCGCGTCGGTCCTGGGGCTGATGCTGGTCGTCCTGGGCATCATGTTGGGCGGCTGAGATGCGGGCCCTGGTCCAGCGCGTCGCCGAGGCCCAGGTCAGGGTCGCGGGCCGCAGCATCGGCCGCATCGGGCCGGGCCTGCTGGTGCTGGTCTGCGCCATGCGCGGCGATCCCGAGGACGCGGCGGCGAAACTGGCCGCGCGCGTGGCCAAGCTGCGCATCTTCCGCGACGAGGCCGGCAAGATGAACCGATCGGTCCAGGACATCGGCGGCGCGGTTCTGGTGGTCAGCCAGTTCACGCTCGCCGCCGACACCAGCACCGGCAACCGCCCCGGATTTTCCACCGCCGAGACGCCCGAGCGCGGCGAGGCGCTGTATCTGCGCTTTGCCGAGGCGCTGCGCGCACTCGGCCTGCCGGTCGAGACCGGCTCCTTCGGCGCCGACATGCAGGTGTCGCTGGTCAATGACGGTCCGGTGACGATCTGGATGGATTCCGCAGACCGCGCTTGACTTTCGCAGCCGGAACCCTCATTTGCGACGGGTTGCCGCCCGCTGCCGCGTGAGCAGCCGGCGCCCTTGCGCCAAGGTCGGCACCGATTTTCCAGTTTCCCATTCACGCGGGGAGGCTGCGGGCATCACCGTATCCACGCCCGCCCCTCGCAACCAGCCGTGCGATCCGCGCGGCCCCAGCCATGCGCGCCGATACGCGGGCGACCTGGCCGAAAGACGACATGACGAACGAAACCACCCGCCCGAACCGTTCGGGCAACCCCCGCGCCCAGCAAGGCGGCAAGCCGCGCTTCCGCAGCGACAAGCCCAACACCAACCACCGCCGTCACCGCGCCGAGCCGGAAGAGAAGTTCATCCGCCGCGCCATCCCCGAGATGGACACCGCCTTCACCCGCATGGGGATCGACCCGCGCGTGGCGATCAACCTGCCGGGCCTGGGGATCGAGACCCCCTCGCCCATCCAGGAGAAATCCATCCCCGGCATCGTCGCCGGCCGCGACCTTCTGGGCCTGGCGCAGACCGGCACCGGCAAGACGGCGGCCTTCGGCCTGCCGATGCTGACCCGGCTGCTGAACATCGGCCGCAAGCCCGAGCCCCGGACCTGCCGGGCGCTGATCCTGGCGCCGACGCGGGAACTGGCGACCCAGATCGCCGAGAATATCGACAACTATGCCATCGGCACGCCGATCCGGCAGTTCCGCGTCGTCGGCGGCGCCTCGATCAACGTGCAGACCCAGCGGCTGGAACGCGGCGTCGACGTGCTGATCGCGACGCCGGGCCGGCTGATCGACCTGATCGAACGCGGCGCCGTGGACCTGTCGCAGACCAAGTATCTGGTGTTGGACGAGGCCGACCAGATGCTGGACATCGGCTTCATCCACGCGCTGCGCCGCATCGCCAAGATGCTGCCGCGCGAACGCCAGACGCTGCTGTTCTCGGCCACCATGCCGAAGCTGATGGAGGAGCTGGCCGACAGCTACCTGAACGATCCCCTGCGCGTGGCGGTGAACCCGCCCGGACAGGCGGCGGAAAAGATCGACCAGGGCGTGCATTTCGTCAACCAGGGCGACAAGGCGACCCTGCTGGCGGAATACCTGTCGAAACATGTGGACGAGCTGGCCATCGTCTTCGGCCGCACCAAGCACGGTTCGGAAAAGCTGTCGAAGCTTCTGGAGAAATGGGGCTTCAAGGTCGCCGCGATCCACGGCAACAAGAGCCAGGGCCAGCGCGAGCGGGCATTGGCGAGCTTCCGCGCCGGCGAGACCAAGGTGCTGGTCGCGACCGACGTGGCGGCGCGCGGGCTCGACATTCCGCAGGTGGCGCATGTCTATAACTACGACCTGCCGAACGTGCCGGAAAACTATGTCCACCGCATCGGCCGCACCGCCCGCGCCGGGCGCGACGGCCGCGCCATCGCCTTCTGCTCGCCCACCGAGACCGGCGAGCTGCGCGCCATCGAAAAGGCGATGAAGGCCAAGATCGCCGTGGTCGGCGGCGAGGAACCCTTCGAGGCGGCCAAGATCCGCGAGCGCGGCGGCCCGGCCGGCCGCCCGGCCCAAGGCGCGGCGCGCAAGCGCCCTGCCCGGCGCCCCTCGCGCGCGCCGAAATCGACGCAGCGCGGCTGATCCCGCCGATATGCGCGCAAACGTGAGCCGCCGCCCCGTCGCGGCGGCTTGCGACCATCGGGCCGTCGCGGCTATCTGCCGGCATGGCCAAGCTTTACTTTCATTATTCCACGATGAACGCCGGCAAGAGCACGCTCTTGCTGCAGGCGTCCTACAACTATCGCGAGCGCGGCATGGCGACGCTGCTGCTGACCGCGGCGCTGGACGACCGCGCCGGCAGCGGCCGCATCGCCAGCCGCATCGGCATCGCCGAGCCCGCGCTGGGTTTCACCCCCGAGGCCGATCTTTTCGCCCTGATCGAGGCCGAGGGCCGCGATGCCGCCTGCATCTTCGTCGACGAGGCGCAGTTCCTGACCGAGGACCAGGTCTGGCAACTGGCCCGCGTCGCCGACGATCTTGGCCAGCCGGTGATGTGCTATGGGCTGCGGGTCGATTTCCGCGGCCGGCTGTTTCCCGGCTCGGCGGCGCTGCTGGCCTTGGCCGACGACCTGCGCGAGGTGCGCACCATCTGCCATTGCGGGCGCAAGGCCACCATGGTCGTGCGCCAGGACGAAGGGGGCCGGGTGCTGCACCAGGGCGCCCAGGTCCAGATCGGCGGCAATGAAACCTATGTCTCGCTCTGCCGGCGCCATTGGCGCGAAGCGATGGGAGAAATCCGATGAAGGCCAGCAATACCGACCGCGCCTATGGCTGGGTCGCCCGCTTCTTCCACTGGACGGTCGCCGTCCTGATCCTGGCCGCGATCGCCGTCGGGCTTTACGCGGACAACCTGCCCGAGGGCGGCGACGCGCAGATGCAGGCGATCTTCGCCGCCTATTCCCTGCACAAGACCCTGGGCATGGCGGCGCTGGCCCTGGTGGCGGCGCGGTTGCTCTGGACGCTGGGGCAGCCGAAGCCCGGCCCCCTGCACCCCGAGCGGCGGCTGGAGACCCTTGGCGCCGAGGCGGTGCATTGGGCGCTGTGGATCGGCATGATCGTCATGCCGCTGTCGGGTTGGCTCCTGCATTCGGCGGCGCCGGGCGGCTTTGCCCGCATCCTCTGGCCCTTCGGCCAGCGCCTGCCCTTCGTGCCCGAGGACGTGGCCCTGTCCGAGCGTTTCGGGGTCTTTCACGAATTGGGCTGGTGGCTGCTGGCCGGGCTGATCCTGCTGCATGTCCTGGGCGCGCTGAAACATGCGGTCATCGACCGCGACGGCACCATGCACCGCATGGCCGGCGATCCCGCGCTCGCGCCCGAACCGACCGCCCCGGCCTCGGGCATCCTGCCGCATCTGCTGGCGGCCGTGGCGGGGCTGGGGCTTTGGGTCGGCATCGCCCTGGTGCCGGCCTTGGTGTCGACCTCGATTCCGGCCGACGCGCCCGCGGTGCAGCAGCCGGCGGCATCCGTGCCTGCGACCGCTTCGGGTGCGGGCTGGGCGGTGGACCAGGGCAAGCTGGAGATCGAGGTCGTCCAGGCCGGCAATCCGGTCGCGGGCCAGTTCGGCCAATGGCAGGCCGATATTTCCTATGACCCGGACAGCCGGACCGGGCAGGTGCGGGTCGAGGTCGACATCGCCTCGCTGACGCTGGGCGCGGTCAGCGACGCCGCCAAGGGACCGGATTTCCTGGATGCCGCCGCCCATCCGACCGCCGTCTTCGAGGCCGAGATCCTGCCACCCGCGGCCGAGGGGCAGCCGCATGTCGCGCAGGGCCGGCTGACCGTCGCCGGCCAGGCGGTCGAGGCCGCCCTGCCCTTCGAACTGGTCATCGAGGGCGACGTGGCGCAGGCGCAGGGCCGGATGCAGCTCGACCGCCGCGATTTCGGCATCGGTG
Source organism: Paracoccus sp. FO-3 (assembly GCF_006386455.1). NCBI lineage: Bacteria > Pseudomonadati > Pseudomonadota > Alphaproteobacteria > Rhodobacterales > Paracoccaceae > Paracoccus > Paracoccus sp. FO-3. Next base: position 8,410 of record NZ_VCBQ01000095.1, read on the forward strand.
CGAGCTATGCCGACGAGGGCACCGTGGGCTTTGCCGTGGCCGTGGGGTTCGAGCTGAGCGCCAGGCGGCAATAGGGCAAGGGCCGCCTCGACGGGCGGCCCTGCCTTGGGTATTCGGGAAACGGTGACGGCGCGGCAGGAAAAAGGCCGCCTCGGTGGGCGGCCTTTTCCGATGGGTATTTGGGGAACGAAGAAGCCGGGCTCAGCCGACCAGTTCGAGGCCCGAGAAGAAGAAGGCGATCTCGCGCGCCGCGGCTTCGGGGCTGTCCGAGCCGTGGACCGAGTTTTCGCCGACCGAGAGGGCGAATTCCTTGCGGATGGTGCCCTCGTCGGCATTGGCCGGGTTGGTCGCACCCATGACTTCGCGGTTCTTCAGGATGGCGCCCTCGCCTTCCAGCACCTGCACCACCACCGGCTCGGAGGTCATGAATTCGGTCAGCTCGCCGTAGAAGGGGCGCTCCTTGTGTTCGGCATAGAACTGGCCGGCTTGCGCCAGCGTCAGCTGGATGCGCTTTTGCGCGACGATGCGCAGGCCGGCTTCCTCGAACTTGGCGTTGATCTTGCCGGTCAGGTTGCGCTTGGTGGCGTCGGGTTTGATGATCGAAAGCGTGCGTTCGATGGCCATGGGATCGTCCTTTTCCTTGTTCCGGCCGCAGGTGGCGCGGAAATCCGCGCCCCGTTAGCATGGGCGGCGGCGCTTGAAAAGCCGGCGCGGCCCCGGCCCGCGCCTTGGCACGGGGCTTTGATGACGGCATTGACGGCGCGCGCGGCTTGCGCCATGCGGGGGCGCATGCTGCGCATCGACGACATATCCTATTCCATCGCCGGACGGCCGCTGTTCGAGCACGCCTCGGCCACCATCCCCGACGGCCACAAGGTCGGCCTGGTCGGTCCGAACGGCGCCGGCAAGACCACGCTGTTCCGGCTGATCCGGGGCGAGCTGGGCCTGGACGGCGGCGCCATCACCCTGCCGCCCCGCGCCCGCATCGGCGGCGTCGCGCAGGAAGCGCCCGGCACCGCGACGAGCGTGCTGGAGACGGTGCTGGAGGCGGACGCCGAGCGCGCCGCCCTGATCGCCGAATCCGCAAGCGCCGCCGATCCCGCCCGCATCGCCGAGATCCAGACCCGGCTGGCCGACATCGATGCCTGGTCCGCCGAGGCGCGGGCCGCGACCATCCTGCGCGGCCTGGGCTTTTCGACCGAGGACCAGGCCCGGCCGACCAGCGACTATTCCGGCGGCTGGCGCATGCGGGTGGCGCTGGCCGGCGTGCTGTTTTCCCAGCCCGACCTGCTGCTGCTGGACGAGCCGACCAACTACCTGGACCTGGAAGGCGCGCTGTGGCTGGAAAGCTACCTGGCGAAATATCCCCATACCGTCATCGTCATCAGCCATGACCGCGACCTGCTGAACCGCGCCGTCGGCCATATCCTGCACCTGGAGGATCGCAAGCTGCTGCTTTACTCCGGCGGCTACGACACCTTCGCGCGGACCCGGGCCGAGAAGCGCGCCCTGCAGGCCGCCGAGGCCAGGAAGCAGGACGCCCGCCGCGCCCATCTGCAAAGCTTCGTCGACCGTTTCCGGGCCAAGGCCACCAAGGCGCGCCAGGCCCAGGCCCGCATCAAGATGCTGGAAAGGATGGAGCCGATCACCGCCCCGGAAGAGGCGAAGTTCCACCGCTTCGGCTTTCCGCAGCCCGACCAGCTGTCGCCGCCCATCGTCTCGCTGGACGGGGTTTCGGTCGGCTATGACGGGCGCGCGGTGCTGCGGCGGCTGAACCTGCGCATCGACCAGGACGACCGCATCGCGCTTTTGGGTCGCAACGGCCAGGGCAAGTCCACGCTGTCCAAGCTGCTGGCCGGCCGGCTGGAGGCGATGGAGGGGCGGATCGCGCGTTCGGGCAAGCTGCGCATCGGCTATTTTGCCCAGCACCAGGTCGACGAGCTGGAACTGATGGACACCCCGCTGGACCATGTCCGCCGGCTGCGCCCGGACGAGCCGCCGGCCCGGCTGCGCGCCCGACTGGCCGGCTTCGGGCTGATGGAGGCCCAGGCCGAGACCCGCGTCGGCCAGCTGTCCGGCGGGCAGAAGGCGCGGCTGTCGCTGCTGCTCGCAACCATCGACGCGCCGCATCTACTGATCCTGGACGAGCCGACCAACCACCTGGACATCGAATCGCGCGAGGCGCTGACCGAGGCACTGAACGACTATACCGGCGCCGTGGTGCTGGTCAGCCACGACATGCACCTGCTGAACCTGGTGGCCGACCGGCTGTGGCTGGTGGACCAGGGCGGGGTCAGCCCCTGGCAGGGCGACCTGGACGACTATCGCCGCATGCTGCTGGCCGGCGAGGAGAAGTCCGAGCCGAAGCCCGAGGCGAAACCGGCGCCCAAACGCCCCGCGCGCGAGAAGGTCCTGGAGCTGCGCGCCGAGGCCCGCCGGGCCGAGGAGCGGGTCGAAAAGCTGACCGCCATGCTGGAAAAGCTGGATGCGATCATGGCCGATCCCGCGACCTATGACGACGCGCAGAAGGCCGAGGCCTGGGGCCGCAAGCATGCCGAGGCCAGCGAGGCGATGCAGCGCGCCGAGGGGCTGTGGATGGAGGCGCTGGAGCGGCTGGAGGAAGCCCAGCGGGCCTGAGCGCAACACCCGCGAATTATTGTCTAAAATTCTCCAGACTCCGCTTGCCCTGATGCCGGGTTTCGACGCAGGGTGCCGACCGATTTGATAAGGATTCGCCATGACCCGGATTGCCGCGCTTGCGCTTCTTGCCGCCACCGCCCTGACCTCGCCCGCCGCGGCGCAGTCGCTGGGGCTTGGGCGCGGGCTTTCGGTCGATGCCGGGCTGGGGGTGAAATACAGCCCCGAGTTCATGGGGTCGGACAACCTGGACGCCTCGCCCTGGATCATCCTGCGCAACGGCGATGCCGACCGCGGCAAGAAGGACGGGATCTCGATCCTGCCCTCGCTGAACTATGTGGGCAAGCGCGATGCCGACGATCACGAGGATCTGCGCGGCATGCGCGACATCGGCCGCGCCGGCGAATTCGGGGTGAAGCTGTCCTGGCGCATGGGCGACATGACCAGCTATGGCGCCATCCGCAAGGGCTTCGGCGGCCATCACGGCGTGGCGGGCGAACTGGGCGCGAAATACCGCTATGAGGTCAACGACAGGCTGACGCTTTGGACCGGGGCCGAGCTGGGCCTGGGCGACCAGGATTTCGTCGGCACCTATTTCGGCGTCGACGGGAACGAATCGCGGCCGGGCCGCGCCGCCCACAGCCCCGACGGCGGCGCCTATATCGCCCGCGTCAGCGTCGAGGCGCGTTACGAATTCATGCCCGACACGGCGCTGATGGGGCGGCTGACCTATGGCCGGCTGCTGGGCGATGCCGGCGATTCGCCCCTGGTGCAGACCCGCAGCCAGCCCTCGATCAGCATCGGCGTGGCGCGGCGGCTGAACTTCCGCTTCTAAGCGGCTCTGGACCCCGGAAGGCACAAGTCCTATATCATTGCCAAGATTTTACAGGACACGCCGCATGAGCACCGAGAATCTCAAGGAAGGCGACCCGCTGATCGCGCCTTCGACGACCGACCATCCCCTTTACGAAAGCGTGGTCGAGGCCTGCAAGACGGTCTACGACCCGGAAATCCCGGTCAATATCTTCGACCTGGGGCTGATCTATACCATCGCCATCGACAACGAGAATGCGGTGCGCATCGTCATGACCCTGACCGCGCCCGGCTGCCCCGTCGCGGGCGAGATGCCCGGCTGGGTCGCCGATGCGGTCGAGCCGCTGCCCGGCGTCAAGCAGGTCGATGTCGAGATGACCTTCCTGCCGCAATGGGGCATGGACATGATGTCCGAAGAGGCCCGCCTGGAGCTTGGCTTCATTTGACGGCGCGCGAGGACATGCTGGCCGGCCGGCCCTACAATCCCGGCGATGGCGAGTTGGTGGCGATGCGCAAGGCCGCGCAGGGATTGATGCGCGACTACAACGCCACCATCATCGGCGACAAGACCCGCGCCCGCACCCTGACGCAATTGCTGGGCACCTGGAACGGCGCGGTGATCCGCACGCCCTTTCATGTCGATTACGGCAAGCACATCCATTTCGGGCCGGATTGCTTCGTGAATTACGGCTGCTTCTTCATGGACATCTGCGAAATCCGCATCGGCGCGCGCTGCCAGTTCGGCACCGCCGTGCAATTGCTGACCGAGGACCGCCCGCGCGAGCGCGACAGCCGTGCCAAGGGCGTCGAATGGGGCAAGCCCATCACCATCGGCGATGACGTCTGGGTCGGCGGCGGCGCGGTCGTGCTGCCGGGCGTCAGCATCGGCGACGGCGCCATCGTCGGCGCCGGCGCGGTCGTGACCCGCGACGTGGCAGCCGGCGCGACCGTGGTCGGCAACCCTGCCCGTCCCTTGCCGGCGAAATCCTGAGCGTCAGAGAAACATCCGGTGCCGGCCGCGGCTGACCAGGTGCAGCCCGCCCTGGCTGACCGGCATTTCGGCCAACCGCTCCAGCGGCAGGTCCATGGCCACCAGCCGCAGCATGCGCAGGGTGATGCCATGCGTCACGATCAGCGCCGGGCCGTCCAGGTCGTCCAGGAATGCGCGCACCCGCACCTCGAGCCCGGCGAAATGCTCGCCCCCCGGCGCCATGTCATACCAGTCCAGCGGCCCTCGGGCGAAGGCTTCCGGGTGCGCCGCGTGCAGTTCCGACGAAAGCCGGCCGCTGAATTCGCCGATGTCGATTTCATGCAGGCGCTCGTCCAGGGCAAAGCCCTGCCCGCCAAAGGCAATGCGCGCGGTCTGCTGCGCCCGCCCCGCGGTGCTGGCAAGCCGCGCCATGCCGCGCAGATCGCGCACCAGCCAGGCCAGCCGCCGCGCCTGTGCCTCGCCCAGCGGGGTAAGCGGAGAATCCAGCCGGCCCTGCATCCGCCCCTCGACGTTCCAGACCGTCTGGCCGTGCCGCATCAGGTAAAGGTCCGGCCAGTCCGGCATCAGGCCCATTTCGCCATGGGCGGCAGGCTCATCAGCACCGCCTCGGGGTCGTGGCCGGTGGCGAGGCCGAACTTGGTGCCGCGGTCATAGACCAGGTTGTATTCCGCATAAAGGCCGCGATGGATCAGTTGCGCGTCCTTGTCCGCCTCGTCCCAGGGCCGAGCCATGCGCTTTTCGGCCAGGGGCAGGAAGGCGGGCAGGAAAGCCTCGCCCACCGCCCTGGTAAAGGCGAAATCGGCATGCCAGTCGCCGCTGTTCAGGTCGTCATAGAAGATGCCGCCGACGCCCCGCGCCCTTCCGCGATGCGGGACAAAGAAATACTCGTCCGCCCAGGCCTTGAAGCGGTCGTAGTAATCGGCGCCATGCGGGGCGCAGGCAGCGCGCAGGGTGGCGTGGAAATGCGCGGTATCCTCGGCATATTCCAGGCAGGGGTTCAGGTCGGCGCCGCCGCCGAACCACCAGGCGCCCGGCGTCCAGAACATGCGCGTGTTCATGTGCACCGCCGGCGCATGCGGGTTCTGCATATGCGCGACCAGGCTGATCCCCGAGGCCCAGAAGCGCGGGTCCGCCTCGATCCCCGGCACGCCGCGGGCCGCCATGGCCTGGCGGGCGGCAGGGGACAGTTCGCCATGCACCGCCGACCAGTTCACGCCGACCTTTTCGAAGACCCGGCCCCCGCGCATGACCGACATCAGCCCGCCGCCGCCATCCTCGCCGCGCCGGGTCTCGCGGACCTCGAAACGGCCGGGCGCGGCGCTGCCGGGGCCGCGATCCTCCAGCGCCTCGAAGGCGGCCACGATGCGGTCGCGCAGCTCGCGGAACCAGGCCGCGGCCTTCTGTCGCTCATCGTGCATTTCCATGGGCTTGCCTCCGCATTCGTGAATTGCCCCACCTGGGGGACGGGCTTATGCTTCGGACGAAACAACTAGAGATCCCGGCCATGACCCGCAACATCCTGCTTGCCCTGATGCCTGTTCTGGTTGTCGCATCCTGCGGAACCCCGCAAGAGCAATGCATCAGCCGCAACACCCGTGAATATCGCACCGTCTCGAACCTGCTGGCCGAGGTCGAGGCCAATCTGGCGCGCGGCTATGCCTGGGAAGAGCGCACGGTGATGCGCACCCAATGGGAAGATTGCCGCTATGTCTGGGTGGACAAGGACGGCAACCGCCGGCTGGGCTATCGCCCCTGCCTGCGCGACGTCGCCGATACCGAGCGCTACCGGGTGCCGATCGACCCGGCGGCCGAGACGCGCAAGCGCGACAACCTGCTGGCGCGCAAGCAGGCGCTGATGCCCGCCGCCCGCGCCGCGGTCGACGCCTGCAAGGCCGCCTATCCCGAAAAGGACGGATAACGCTCAGTAGACGCCGGGCGCCAGCGGGTCGCCCAGGCTGCGGCCGCCATCGACGCGCAGGATCTGCCCGGTGACAAAGCTCGACGCCTCGCTGGCCAGGAACTGCACCGTCGCCGCCAGTTCGTCCGCCCCGGCGATCCGGCCCAGGGGCGTCGCCGCGATCATGCGGTCGCGCAGGCCCGGATCCTCGCGCAGCTTCAGCTGCAGGTTGTTCGACATGATGCTGGCGAAGGCGACGCCGTTCACCCTGATCCGCTTGGGCGCCAGGGCCGAGGCGAGCGAGCGCGTCGCCTGCGCCTGCGCCGCGCTGGCGATGGAATAGGCCAGCATCTGCGGCTGCGGCCAGTCGGCGGCCAGCGAGGTGACGTTGACGATGGCGCCGTGCTGGATCGCCTCCTCGCCGGCCTCCTCGGCCTGGGCCATCATCCGCTTGGCGACCATCTGCGACAGGCGCAGGCCGGAACTCATGTTCTGGCGCAGCATGTCGCCCAGAAGGTCGTCGTTCACCGTCAGCGGGTCGCAGCCCTGCACCATGCGATGCGCATTGACCAGGATGTCCACCCGGTCGAAGGCGTCGATGGTGGCCGAGACCAGGTTCGCCAGCGTCAGCTTCTGCCCCAGGTCGCCGGCAAAGGCGCGCACCGGCCCCTCGGCCGCGGCCTGGTCGCCCAGTTCGGTCATCAGCGCCGCCTCGTCGCTGTCGGCGAACATGACATTGGCGCCCGCCTCTTCGAAATGGCGGGCGATGGCCAGGCCGATGCCGCGGGCGGCGCCGGTCACGATGGCGGTCTTGCCCTGGATGGACAGGCTCATCTTTTCCTCGCTCTCGACAGGGGGGCTTTCGACTGCGGGCCTTTCGACTGGGGCCGCCCGGCTCCGCCGCGCCGCGCGCCCGAGGCGGTCAGGATCTTGAACCGCGCGTCTCCGCCCAGCTCGGTGACTTCGGCAAAGCATTCGCGCAGCGCCTGCTCATAGGGAAGGTGGCGGTTGGCCACCATCCACAGCCGCCCTGCCCCGGTCAGCAGCCCCGCCGCCGCGCGGATGAAGCCGGCGCCGAGCCTCGGGTCGGCCGCCCGCCCCTCGTGGAAGGGCGGGTTCATGATCACGCCGTTCACCGGCTCGGGCAGGCGGAAATCCAGCGCATCCGCCCAGTGAAAGCGCGCGCGCGGATCGGCAATGTTGCGCCGCGCGCAATCCAGCGCCGCGGCATCGGCCTCGACCAGGTGCAGCAGCTCGACGCCGGGATGGGTCAGGATCTGCGCCGAAAGCCAGCCCCAGCCCGCGCCCAGGTCGACGATGCGGGTCGGCAGTTTCTCGGGCAGCGCCGCCGCCAGCGCCTGCGAGGCGGGGTCCGGCCCGTCGGCCGAGAACACGCCCGGCCGCGTCACCATGCCGGGCGCGGCCGGGTGATCCTGCGCCGCCCAGCCCTCGGGCAGCCAGCCCGGCTGGGGCAGCGTCACCCGGAAGATCTTGCCATGGGCGCGCGACTGGACCTCGTCCACCGGGGCCAGGGCGCGCATCTCCTTCATCACCGCATCGACGCCGTCGGTCTTTTGCCCGTCGATCCACAGCGAGGCGCCCGGCGCCAGCCGCGCCGCGGCCTCGGCGATGCGCGCCCGCGCCTCGGCCCGCGCCCGCGGCAAAAAGACCACGGCGCCGTCGAAATCGCCCGAGGCCGCCGTCTCGACGTCGTAGCCACGCGATTTCAGCGCCCGGTGGTCGGGATAAAAGCCCTGCACGATCTGCACGCGGGCGGGATCGAAGGACGAAAGATCGGTCGCGGCGCCCGCGCCGATCAGCAGCATGCGCCCTTCGGGCGGCGTGCCGCCAAAGACAAGTTCCAGCCGTGATCCAGCCAATTTCTACTCTTTTTCCATGGTGCATTGCAGCGGATGCTGCTGGCGGCGGGCCAGTTCCATGACCTGCGCCACCTTGGTTTCGGCGATCTCGTGCGAGAAGACGCCGACGACGGCCACCCCCTTGCGATGAACCGTCAGCATGATCTCGATCGCCTGGGCGTGGTTCATGTTGAACAGCCGCTCAAGCACATGCACGACGAATTCCATCGGCGTGAAATCGTCGTTCAGCAGCAATACCTTGTACATCGGAGGCCGCTGCGTGCGGGGTCTGGTCTTGACCCCCAGTTCGACCTCTTCGCGGTCCCCAGGTCGGTTGGTCATCTGCGGTTTGGTCACGACGCTCGTATCAGGATATGGACGGTTCTGGGACCGAATATAGAGCCTTTCCCCGCGCTTGATAAGCCCCGCCCCCGCCGCCGGGATGCGAAAGCCCCGGCAACCTGCGGCAGATTGCGCGGCATGGGCGCAAACTTGCGGTTTCCGAACACGGGAATGCGTGTTATTGTCATTTCATTAATGAAGGGCCCGCATAATGAACGGACCCTCAGAGGCAGAAGAGACCGGGACAGTGAGCAGAATCACCAGAAAAGTCCGCTTGGGACTGATGATCCTATTCGCCTGGGCATTGCCCATGGCGGTGGCCGCCGCCCCCTTCGCGGCCTTCGTCATGGATGCGCGCACCGGGCAGGAAATCTATGCGCAGAACGCGGATACGCGGCTTCATCCGGCCTCGCTGACCAAGATGATGACGCTCTACATGGCCTTCAGCGCCGTCGAGCGCGGGCAGGTGCGGCTGGACAGCAAGTTCCTGGTGTCCAGCCATGCGGCCGCGCAACCGCCCTCGCGGCTGGGGCTGAAGCCGGGCCAGCGGATCGAGCTGCGCTACCTGATCCGCGCGGCGGCGGTGAAATCCGCCAATGACGCGGCCACGGTGATCGGCGAGGGGCTGGCGGGATCCGAGGCGAAATTCGCCGCGCAGATGACCCAGATGGCCCGTGCCCTGGGCATGCGCAACACGCATTTCCGCAACGCCAACGGCCTGACGGCCGAGGGGCATTATTCCACTGCCCGCGACATGACGGTCCTCGGGCGGCGACTGTTCTACGATTTCCCGCAATATTACTCGATCTTCTCGCGCCGCTCGGCCGATGCGGGGATCGCCACCGTCGCCAGCACCAACAAGCGCTTCCTCGACAGCTACGAGGGCGCGGACGGCATCAAGACCGGCTATACGCGGGCGGCGGGCTTCAACCTGACCGCCTCGGCCAAGCGCGGCTCCAAGCGGATCATCGCCACGGTGCTGGGCGGCACCTCGACGGCGCATCGCAACCAGGTCATGGCCCAGCTGCTGGACGCCGGCTTCGGAAAGGCCCCCACTCGTGTGCGAGAGGTGAAGCCCGCGCCGCCGCAGCTGGTGGCCGAGAAGAAGGTGCGCCGCACCGTGCAGGTCGCCCGCACCGAACCGCAGCAGGCAACGACCGTGCGGCTTGCCAGCTCGGACCGTCCGGTGGCGCGAGCCTCGACCGTGGCGGTGGTGACGCCGGCGGCGATCTCGGCCGCGGTCTCGCGCGCCCAGGCGGCCGCGGCACCGGCCCCTGCCCGCAGCGGCAGCTCCCTTGCCGCCAGCGCCCGGCCGGCGCGCAAGCCCGGCACCGGCCAGTTCGCCAATGTCGCGACCGATCCCGAACTGCTGGCCCGCGCCGCCCGGCCCGAGGCGCGGCCGGAAGAAGGCGATGCCTCGGAACCCGCGGCCGTGCCGGTGAATGCCGTCCGCCCTGCCCCGGCGCCGCGCGACGACCGTTCGGCCGGGCTTTCCGCGCCGGCGGCGGGCTCGCCCTCGCTGTTCGTGCAGGCGACCCAACCGCAGCCGGAAAGCATGGCGCTGCTGGCCTCGCCGGCCCCGGCGCAGCGGTCCGAGACGATCATCCTCGCCTCGCTCGACCCCGAAGAGGATGCCGCGCCCGCGCCGACCGAGATCGTCGCCCGCGGATCGGATTCGGGCGGCAAGGGCTGGGGCGTCTCGCTGGGCCTGTTCCGTTCGCAATACGAGGCCGAGCAGATGCTGCTGAAAACCGCGCTTCAGGAAAGCGGCGCGCTTGGCAGCGCGCTGAGCCGCGTCGCCAATACCAAGCGGGGATTCGAGGCGAATTTCGTCGGGATGAACCGGGAAACCGCGGAACTCGCCTGCGGCCGGATCGCCGCGCGGCAGCAAAGCTGCCGGGTCCTCGGCCCCTGACCTCGCCGACCTTCACCGGCCGAGGGGTTCGCCGCCACCAAGCAACAAGGGCGCCATGGTCCGGCAGGACCAGGCGCCCTTGGCATTCCGCCTTGGCATTCCGC
>NZ_VCBQ01000096.1:0-18616 GCF_006386455.1 Paracoccus sp. FO-3
CCGGTCGCCGCGGGCCGGCGGGCGGGTGCTGGCGATGGCCGCGACCGCCGCCGTCTGCGTCGCCGCCGCCACGGGCGAGATCCCGGTCACATCGGCGATCCGCACGCCGGGGGGCAGGAATTCGACCGTCGTCACCTTGGGCTTGACCATATGCGCCAGCTCCCATGCGTCCCAGTTGGTCAGCCGCACGCAGCCATGCGACTGGTTCAGGAACAGCTGCGACGGGGTCGCGGTTCCGTGGATGCCATAGGTCGGCTCGGACAGGTCGATCCAGACATTGCCGACCGGCGCGTTCGGCCCCGGCGGGATGATCAGCACCCGGTCGTTCTCGCCCTGCTTGAAGTTGCGGTGCGGGTTGTAGGTATAGGTCGGGTTCAGCGCCACCGCATCGACCACGTGGTTGCCATGGGGCGAGGGCGTGTCGGCCGAGCCGACGGTGGCCGGGTAGTCCGCGACCATGTTGCCCTTGGCGTCATAGGCGGCGACGCGGCGGGTTTCCTTGTCCACGATGATGCGGGTGACGCTGGCGCGGATCGGCTTGGCGGGCACGGTGGCATGGATCGTCTCGCCGGGCTGGAAGCGGGCGCCGGGGTTCAGCTTGGCCAGGAACTTCTCGTCCATGTGGAAGCGTTCGGCCAGCTTTTCCAGCACGCTGGTATAGCCCTGCGAACTCATCGCCGCCTTTTCGGCATAATCCGAGGGGATGCGGTCCACCAGGCCGGTCGCGTCCTCTTCGGTGATGGTATAGGCCATGGTCAGCGGCGCGGCGGCATAGCCCTGGAGCAGATCCCAGACCGCGTGATCCATGCGCCCCGTCATCGGCAGGCCCGAGCGGCGCTGGAAGGCCATGATGGCGCTTTCGCTCATGCCGCCGCGCCAGCCGTCCACCACGCCGGGCGAGATGCCGGCGCGGTCCAGCAGGATCTGCACCTTGGCGGTCAGCGCGGATTGGCCCGCGGGCAGGTCGGTGCCGTCATAGACGGCCGCCTCGATCTCGGCCGGTGTGATCGAGGCCAGGGCCCTGGGCTTGGGCGCCGCGACCTGCGCCGAGGTGCCGGAGGCGGGCGCTGCCGTCTGCGCCCAGCCGGCGGAAAGCGGCAGCACAAGGGCGGCCGCGGCCAGCGCGAGATGCGGAAAAAGGCCCGTGCGGGGTCGGGTCGGGAACATGCTCGGAACCGTTCTGTTTGCCTGTGGTCTTTTGCTTTTGTCGGGCACATTTGGCCAAATGTGCCGCGCAAGGCAAGCAAGAGCCGGTCAACTCGGGTTGAACGCCCGGCTCAGATCGTGGCGGCGAAGCGGTGGTGTTGCGGGAAATAGCGCCGCGTCAGCGAAACCGGCATGTTGTTCAGCCAGTCGATCCGTTCGGTGACCAGGACCGGATCGCCCGGCGCCAGTCCCAGCGCCTCGGCCACGAAGCCCGAGCCGGCCAGCGTGGCCCCGATCGCCATGCTGGCGCGGTTGATCGGCACATGGCCCAGCAGCCATTCGCAGGGGCTCATCTGCAACAGCGCCTCGCGGGTCAGGCCGGGGGTGGCGTAGCTGTTGATCCAGCGTTCCTCGCAGCAATAGGGCGCCTCGTCGGCGCTGAACCGGGCCTTGATGCGCAAGAGGCTGTCGTCGGTGCGCAGCAGCATGGCCTGCGCCACATCGGCCGGGGGCGGGCATTCCTGGTAGTCCAGCAGCGCATAGCCATAAGCCTTGCCCGCCGCCTCGATCTCGCGCCGCAGCAGGAAGCGCACCATCTGCACGCGCGGGTGCTGCGCCACGCGGGTGCCGACCTTGCGCCGGCGCTCCAGGACGCCGCTTTGCGCCAGGGTCTGCAGGGCGCGGTTCACGGTGGCGCGGGCGCAGCCGAATTCGGTCGCCAGCTCGGCCTCGGTCGGGATCAGTTCGCCCTCGGGCCAATGGCCGTCGTGGATCCGGGTCAGAACCTCTTCCTGGACGGCCTGCCAGGTCATGTTCCGACGCTTGCGCTCTTGTTGTTCGGCCGAAAGTGCCTGGGCAAGGTGGCGGGGAAGTTCAATCATCTCTGGAATATGTCTTTGCGTCGAGGGGGCGGCAGAACTCGATACGTCTGGATCAAACGGTTCGCGGCACCGAGGCTGCAACAAGGCCGTGCCACATGTCTCGCCCGACCAGAGGCTTAAGTAAACTTATTGGTTTAGTTTTTGAGAGCAAATTCCCGTGAGGGTCAAGGACAATCGCGCCGGCCGGCCGTGTTCCGCCTGCCACGGTTGACATTTTGCCGGCCGGACGGGACAAATCGGGCGATTCTCAAGAGGTGTTGCCGTGTCGGAAGCTTCGATGTTCCGCGGCCAGGGCGTTTCCGCCACGGCCTGGACGGTTCTGGTCGCGATCAGCCTGTGCCACATGATCAACGACATCATGCAGTCCATGCTGGCCGCGATCTATCCGCTGCTGCGCGAGGAATTCGCGCTGTCCTATTGGCAGATCGGCATGATGACCTTTGCCTTCCAGGTCACGGCCTCGCTTTTGCAGCCGGTGGTGGGCATGGTCACGGACCGCAACCCGATGCCGCGTTCGCTGGCCGTCGGCATGGGCTCGACCTTCGTCGGGGTGCTGCTGCTGGCGCTGGCGCATGAATATTGGGTGCTCCTGTCGGGGGCGATGCTGATCGGCATCGGCTCGGCGGTGTTCCATCCCGAAAGCTCGCGCGTGGCCCGCATCGCCTCGGGCGGGCGATTCGGCACGGCGCAGTCGCTGTTCCAGCTGGGCGGCAATTTCGGGGCGGCGCTGGGGCCGCTGCTGGCGGCCTTCATCGTGGTGCCGCTGGGCCGGCCCTCGGTCGCGATCTTCTCGATCGCGGCCATGGCGGGATCGGCGATCCTGTGGCGGATCGGCACTTGGGCCGACGGGCGGCGCAAGGCCGCCTCGGCGCGTCCCGCCGAGGCCCTGCCATTCACCCGCCAGCGGGTGGCGCTGGCCATCGTGGTGCTGGCGCTGCTGACATTCACCAAGAACATCTATACCGCCAGCATTTCCAGCTATTACACCTTCTTCCTGATCGAGAAATTCGGGCTCAGCACCCAGCATGCGCAGGTGATGCTGTTCCTGTTCCTGGGCGGGATGGCGGCGGGCGTCATGCTGGGCGGGCTGGTCGGCGACCGGGTCGGGCCCTTGAAGGTGATCTGGTTCTCGATCCTGGGCATCCTGCCCTTTACCCTGGTGCTGCCGCATGTCGGGCTGGTCGCGACCGGGCTTCTGACCGTGGTGATCGGGGTGATCCTGGCCTCGGCCTTTCCGGCCATCGTGGTCTTTGCCCAGGAGCTGGTGCCGGGGCGGACCGGGATGATCGCCGGCATCTTCTTCGGCTTCGCCTTTGGCATGGGCGGGATCGCCGCGGCGGTGCTGGGGGTGATCGCCGATGCCAGGGGGATCGAATTCGTCTATCAGGTCTGTTCCTATCTGCCGCTGATGGGCCTGCTGACCATCTTCCTGCCGCGGATGGGGCGGTTGTAGAGTTCGGGCCGGGGGCGCTGCCCCCGGACCCCCGGGATATTTGGGCACGAAAGAAACATGACGACGATCAAGGCAAGGCCGATCACGGCCGATGAGTTCGCCCCTTTCGGCGAGTTGCTGACCCCGCGCGAGGCACCCAGCAAGATGATCAACGCCGGTCGCTGCGAGCGCCATCACGCGCTGGCCACGGTCGAGCGCGGCGGGGGTGAGGCGATCATCTCGATCTTCCGGTCCGAGCCGGTGAGCCTGCCCTATGACTGCGCGCTGCTGGAGCGGCATCCCTTGGGCTCGCAGGCCTTCGTGCCGCTGGGGCCCGATCCCTGGCTGTCGATCGTCGCCCCGGACGAGGGCGGGCGGCCGGGTGCGCCCATCGCCTTCCTGGTGCCGGCGGGCATGGGGGTGAATCTGCGCGCCGGGGTCTGGCACGGCGTGCTGACGCCGCTGGACCGGCCGGCCGATTTTCTGGTCGTGGATCGCGAGGGCGGGGGGGTGAACCTGGAGGAGGTCGCGATCGCCCCCGTCACCGTCGAGGCATGAGCCTGCCCGACTATGCCCTGGAGGAGGCCGCGCTGCGCGAGGGCGCGCGGTTCGTCGCCGGCGTCGACGAGGTCGGGCGCGGACCCCTGGCGGGGCCGGTGACGGCGGCGGCGGTGATCCTGGATGTCGCCTGCATTCCCGAGGGGCTCAACGATTCCAAGAAGCTGACGGCGAAGCGCCGCGAAGTGCTGGCCGAGCTGATCATGGCGCGCTGCGACTGGGCCGTCGGCCATGCCAGCGTCGAGGAGATCGACCGGCTGAACATCCTGCGCGCCTCGCACCTGGCGATGTGCCGGGCCATCGCCGGGCTGCGCCGGCGGCCCTGCCTGGTGCTGGTCGACGGCAACATGCTGCCGCGCGAGCTGGACCTGCCGGGGCAGGCCGTGGTCGGCGGCGATGCGCGTTGCCTGTCGATCGCGGCGGCCTCGATCCTGGCCAAACTGTTGCGCGATCGCATCATGGTGGATTTGGCGCAACAGCATCCCGGATACGGCTGGGAGGCGAATGCCGGTTATCCGACCCCGGCGCATCGCCAGGCGCTGCTAGATCTGGGCGTGACCCCATATCATAGGCGCAGCTTTGCCCCGGTCCACAAGATATTGTGTAAAGAAGAAACTGCAAGCTGTTGATTCGAAAAAGAATTTGACGGCGAATCGGCTGTGACTCATTATCGGCCCCAGCAAATCGGCAAACCAATAGCCGAAACCCGAGGCAGTGATGACCAAGCTTGACACCAAATCCCGCGCTGCGGCGCGAACGCTTCCGCTTAACCAGATTCTCGCCGGCGATTGCATCGAGATCATGAACGCGCTGCCCGAGGCCAGCGTCGACCTGATCTTTGCCGACCCGCCCTATAACCTGCAGCTGAAGGGCGAGCTGCACCGGCCGGACAATTCCCGCGTCGATGCGGTGGACGACCATTGGGACCAGTTTTCCGGTTTCGCCGCCTATGACCGCTTTACCCGCGACTGGCTGGCGGCGGCGCGGCGTATCCTCAAGCCCGACGGGGCGATCTGGGTCATCGGCTCGTATCACAACATCTTCCGCGTCGGGGCCGAATTGCAGAACCAGGGCTTCTGGATCCTGAACGACGTGGTCTGGCGCAAGGCCAACCCGATGCCGAATTTCCGCGGCAAGCGGCTGACCAATGCGCATGAGACGATGATCTGGGCCAGCAAGTCCGAGGGCGCGAAATACACCTTCAACTACGAGGCGCTGAAGTCGCTGAACGAGGGCGTGCAGATGCGTTCCGACTGGGTGCTGCCGATCTGCACCGGCGGCGAGCGGCTGAAGGACGCGGAGGGCGCCAAGGCGCATCCGACCCAGAAGCCCGAGGCGCTGCTGCACCGCATCCTGGTCGGGTCCACGAACCCCGGCGACGTGGTGCTGGACCCGTTCTTCGGCACCGGCACCACCGGCGCCGTGGCCAAGATGCTGGGCCGCGACTTCATCGGCATCGAGCGCGAGCAGGCCTATCGCGAGGTGGCCGAAAAGCGCCTTGCCCGCATCCGCAAGTTCGACAGCGAGGCCATCGCCACCATCAAGCCCAAGCGCGCCGAGCCGCGCGTGCCCTTCGGCCAGGTGGTCGAGCGCGGGATGCTGCGGCCGGGCGAGGAGCTTTATTCGCTCAACAACCGCCACAAGGCCAAGGTGCGCGCCGATGGCAGCCTGATCGGCAATGACGTGAAGGGCTCGATCCACCAGGTCGGCGCGGCGCTGGAAGGGGCGCCCAGTTGCAACGGCTGGACCTATTGGCATTTCCGGCGCGAGGGGCGGATGGTGCCCATCGACATCCTGCGCCAGCAGATCCGCGCCGAGATGGAGGCCGAGGAAGGCCGCGCCCACTGAGTTTTCCGCTTTCGCCAAGTCCCGAGGCTCCGCAAGCTCTGGTGCGGCCGGGACCGCCTTGCCCCGTCCTGCGGCATGCCGCCGGGCGGGGCCTTTTCAGCTTTGCCGGAACCGGCGGGGCGGCCTGCGCCGGCGGCGCTAGAGCGCGCCGCGCGGCATCGGCAGCTTGCCGCGGTTATAGGGCTGCCAATCGATGATCTCGGGATAGAATTGCCGCCGCCAGGCCCGGACGCGGGGGTTCATCCGCCGCCGCCACAGGGGCGGGACCATGGCCAGGAAGGTCATGGCCGGATAGCCCATCGGCAATTGCGGCGCCTCTTCCTCGCTATAGTTTTGCAGCAGCGGAAAGCGGCGGTCGGGCTTGTAGTGATGGTCGGAATGGCGTTGCAGGTTGATGAGCAGCCAGTTCGTCGCCGTGTGCGCGCTGTTCCAGCTGTGGCGCGGCAGCACATGTTCATAGCGGCCCTCGCCCAGATGCTTGCGGGTCAGCCCGTAATGTTCGACGTAATTGGTCAGTTCCAGCTGCCAGACGGCGACGAAGGCCTGCCAGAGGAACAGCAAGATCCCCTGCCAGCCGCCAAGCGCCGCCGCCAGGGCCAGCATCGCCAGTTGCAGCGCGCCATAGCGCCAGAACGGGTTGCGGCGGTCGAATTTCGACCGGCCGGCACGGGTCAGCCGCCGCGCCTCGGCCTGCCAGGCGCTTTTCGGGCATTCGGCCAGCACGCGCAGGAAGAAGCGGAAGAACCCTTCGTTGTAGCGGGCCGAAACCGCGTCGCGCGGCGTAGCCACCCAGGAATGATGCACCAGCAGGTGCTCGGTGCGGAAATGCGAATAAAGCGTCGAGGCCAGAAGCAGGTCGCCCATCCAGCGCTCCAGCCAGTTCTTCTGGTGCAGCAATTCATGGGAATAGACGATGCCGATGGTGCCCGAGGCCACGCCGATGCCGAAGAACAGGCCGAGCCTTTCCCAGCCGGTCAGGCCGCTGCGGGCGGAATACCAGATCGCGCCGAAGATCATCGCCGCCTGGATCGGGAACCAGATCACGGTGATGGCGCGATACCAGAACAGCTGCGCCTCGGGTGTTTCGGTGTCGGGATTTTCCTCGTTCAGGCCCAGGATCGCGTCCAACATGGTCATCAGATACCAGGCGTAGAGCGGCATCAGCAGGAACCACCAGCCGCCGAAATATGCGGCGATGAGGAAAAGGGGAACCATGCCCAGCGAAAGCCAGAAGGGCAGGGCGTCGATCAGACGGGAACGAAAAGCGGTTTGCATGGGGGCAACGAAATAATCGGTCTTGATACGGGGCTTGAGCAGCCGGGAGAAATGCGTGTCACGCGGGGGACTGTGGCGGGTTTCGCCATGGCTTGCCACGGCGACCGGTTGTCGCAGACCCGGTTGCGGTTTCGGGGCGGGCAAGCGCCCAGGCCTTGCGCATCAGCCCTGGCAGGGCGGAAGGTCTGAACTCGCTGAACGGTGCCAGACTGCCGCGCTGCGGCGCCGCGGTCAAGGGGGCGGACATCACCGTCAGGTCCAGCGCGAAATGGGTGAAGACATGGCGGACGAGCCCGATCTCCTGCCAGTCCGCGGGCGCCGGGGGCGGCAGGTCCGAGCCGTCCCAGCCCGTCGAGGGAAAGGCCAGCGTGCCGCCCAGCAGGCCCTTGTCCGGCCGGGTCTCGACCAGGACCGCGCCCTCGGCAAAGCCGATCCATACGATGCCGCGGCGCAGGGGCTTGGCCTTCTTCGGCGCCTTGCGCGGCAGGTCCGCGGCGATGCCCTGCGCGCGGGCCGCGCAATGGGGGATGATCGGGCAGATGCCGCAGGCCGGGCTGCGGGGCGTGCAGATGGTCGCGCCCAGGTCCATCATGGCCTGGGCGAAATCGCCCGGCCGCCGGGGCGGGGTCAGGCGGGTGGCCAGCGCGACCAGTTCCGGCTTGGCGGCGGGCAGCGGGGTTTCGACCGCGAAAAGCCGTGCGACCACGCGCTCGACATTGCCGTCCACCACCGTCTCGGGGCGGTCGAAGGCGATGGCGGCGATGGCGGCCGAAGTATAGGCGCCGATGCCGGGCAGGGCCGCCAGCCCCTCGCGCGTATCGGGGAATCCGCCCATGGCCGCGACCGCGCGGGCGCAGGCGACCAGGTTGCGGGCGCGGGCGTAATAGCCAAGCCCGGCCCATTCCGCCATGACCTGCGCATCCTCGGCCGCGGCAAGGTCGTGGACCGTGGGCCAGAGGCTGGTGAACCGCTGGAAATAGGACTTTACCGCGGCGACGGTGGTCTGTTGCAGCATGACCTCGGACAGCCAGACGCGATAGGGGTCGGCCCCGCCGCCGCCTGGCGGCATGCGCCATGGCAGCACGCGGGCGTGGCGGTCGTACCATGCCAGCAGCTCGGTCGGGATCACCCTGGGGTCACGCAATTTTCAGCCTCGTCTCTCTGGTATCCGGGCGCGCCGCGGTCCAGACTGCGCGCCAGATAAACCATATGGTCGCCCGATGGCCCAGAAGAAACCCGAAACCCAGCCCCGCCGCCGGATGCGCGGCTTCGAGGCCGCGGCCCAGCTGGTCGCGCATCGGGTCAAGGTGGTGGGCGAGGGCCGGGGCTTTGCCGCGACCCGGCTGCTGACCCATTGGCCCGAGGTGGTCGGCCCCGAGCTTGCCGCCCATACCCGCCCGGTCAGGATCAGCCATGGCAAGTCCATGGGCGCCACGCTGACGCTGCTGGTGCCGGGGGCGCAGGCGCCGCTGATCGGCATGCAGCTGGAACAGATCCGCGCGCGGGTGAACGCCTGCTACGGCTTCAACGCCGTCTCGCGCATCGTGCTGACCCAGACCGCGCCCGTCGGCTTTGCCGAAGGGGCCGATGCCCAAGGCGCGGAAGGCTTTGCCGAGGGGCAGGCCGCGTTCCTTGCCGCGCCGCGCCGCGCGGCTGCGCCGGGTCCGCAAGACCTCGCCCAGGCCGAGGCCATCGCCTCGGGCTTCGACAATCCCGCGCTGTCCGCCGCCATGCGGCGGCTGGCGCTGAACATCCTGTCCCGCCGGGACGCCAACGACCGAAAGGCCAATCCATGATGCTGCTTCGCCGCTCCCTGATCGCCGCCGCCACGGCCGCGCTGACCCTTTCCGCGCTGCCCGCGATGGCGCAAGAGGCGAAACCCGCCGAGAATGCCGCCGAGCCGGCGCCCGAGGGCAAGGTTCTGCCCGACATCGCGCTGGGCCAGGCCGACGCCCCGGTCACGATCATCGAATATGCCAGCTTCACCTGCAGCCATTGCGCGGTCTTTCATGACGAGAACCTGCCCAGGCTGAAGGCGGAATATGTCGATACCGGCAAGGTGCGCTTCATCCAGCGCGACGTCTATTTCGATGCGGTCGGGCTTTGGGCCGGCATCCTTGCCCGCTGCGGCGGGGACGAGAAATACTATGCCGTCTCGGACCTGATCTTCGACGACCAGAAGAACTGGCTGAACGCGAAATCGGGCGACGAGATCGCGGCGAACCTGCGCAAGATCGGCGCCAAGGCCGGGATGACGACCGAGCAGATGGATGCCTGCTGGAACGACAAGCAGAAGGTCGCGGACCTGGTCACCACCTTCCAGACCCATGCCACCGCCGACCAGGTCGAGGGCACGCCGACCTTCATCATCGCCGGCGAAAAGGTGCAGAACCAGCCCTGGGAAGAGCTGAAGAAGATCATCGACGCCAAGCTGGCCGAGAAAGGCTGAGCGATCTCCGGGCGGCGCGGCCGCGGGAGTATTTGGAGAACGGAGAAAGCGGAAGGCCCCTGACCCGTTTCGGGGCCTTTCACAATCCCAGCGCGGCCAGCCGGTCGGCAAGCGGCGCCGGGTCGTCCAGTTGCAGCCGCACCGGCAGGGCCAGCACCTTGGGCCGGAAGCTGCGCGGCAGCCGCACCGCGTCCTTTTCCGTCGTTACCAGCTGCGCGCCGATCAGCCGCGATTCGGTTTCCAGCCGGGTCAGCAGCTGCGGCGTGAAGGGCTGGTGGTCCTCCAGCGCCTCGGCGCGGGCCACCTCGGCGCCCAAGTCGCGCAAGGTGGCGAAGAATTTCTCGGGATGGCCGATGCCGGCAAAGGCCAGCACGCGCTGGCCCTGCCAGTCCATGCCGGTCTGCAGGGGCGCAAGCCGGCCGGTCAGGTGCGGCAGGGACAGATGCGTCCCCCAGGCCGCGGCGAATTGCGCCTGGGCCGGGGCCTCGCCGATCGAAAGCAGCAGGTCGGCGCGGGCGAGGCCGCGTTCCACCGGCTCGCGCAGCGGCCCCGCGGGCAGGCAAAGCCCGTTGCCGAAGCCCTTGGCCGCATCGACCACCACCAGCGCCAGGTCATGGGCCAGCGCCGGGTCCTGGAAGCCGTCGTCGAGCAGGATCGCCTGCGCCCCGGCCTCGACCGCCGCCCTTGCGCCCGCCTGCCGGTCGTCCGCGACCCAGACCGGGGCGAAGGCGGCCATCAGCAGCGGCTCGTCGCCGACCTCGGCCGCCTTGTGGCCCGATTCCTCGACCCGCAGCGGTCCCTTTTCGCTGCCGCCATAGCCGCGCGAGACCACATGCACGGCAACGCCGCGGTCCTGCAAGAGCTGGGCCAGCATGATGGCGGTGGGCGTCTTGCCGGTGCCGCCGGCGTTCAGGTTGCCGATGCAGATCACCGGCACCCCCGGCCGCGTGCGTGGCCCCCGCGCCAGGCGGCGGGCGGTGGCCGCGGCGTAAAGCGCGCCCAGCGGCGCCAGCAGCCGCGCCTTGAGCCCCGGCGGCCGGAACCAGAAATCGGGGGCGCGGCGGCTCATTGCGGGTTCTCCATGGCCTCGAGGACGGTATCGGCGATGCGGCCCAGGACGGCGGCGCCGCCGGTGCTGACCGACCAGGCGTTGCCGGCCAGCATCGCCGCCTGATCCGGCGCCGAGAGATCTGCGACCGCGCGCGTCAGCCCGGCCGCCTCGGTCACCAGCCGCGCGGCCGAGGCCCCGTCGAGCTGCGTCCATTCCGGGCCATGCGCCTCGGTAAGCGGGCCGTGGATGATGGCCGAGCCAAGCGCCGCCGGCTCGAACGGGTGGCGCGGCGCCAGGCCCGGACCGGGCAGAAGCGTGCCGCCCATGAAGCAGACCGGCGCCAGCCGATACCACAGGCCCATCTCCTGCGTGTCCTCGGCGATCAGCACGTGATCGTCGGGCGAGGGGTCTTCGTCGTCCGAGCGCAGCACGGCGGCCAGGCCAAGCGCCTCGACCTCGGCCCGGACCTGGGGGATCGTCTCGGCCGGCAGCCCGGCCAGGATCAGCAAGGCGCGGTGGTTGTGGTGCAGCGCGGCCTGGTGCGCGGCCAGCGCCGCCTTCGCCTCGGGCAGCGTGGGACAGGCCGCCAGCCAGATGTGGCGGCCGGCCAGGATCTGGGCCAGTGCGCGCCGCTCTGCCTCGTTGGCGGCCAAGGGCGGCCGTGTCTCGGTGATCGGGCCGGTCAGCTCGATCCGGCCGGGCGGGGCGCCCAATTGCCGGGCGGCGGCGGCGGCGGTCGGGTCGGGGGCGAGGATGCGGGCGATCTTGCCCATCAGCCCGCGATTGACCGCGCCGCGCCACGATCCGCGCCGGGCATGGGCCACGAGCCGCGCCTCGCACAGGATGACCGGCAGGTTCTGCTCGGCCGCGCCCGAGATCAGCGCGGCCGGAAGCTGGTCGCCCAGGACCAGCAGCGCCCGCGGCTGCAGCGCCCGGATCACCTCGCGCACCGCGGCCGGATCCTGCGGCCGGGGCAGGGTCACGGCGCGCAGCCCGGCAGGCAGGGTGTCCGGGGCCAAGGGCGCGCCGAGGAAGGCGAAGCGCAGCCCCGGCCGCCGGGCCAGCAGCGCCCTGACCAGCGCGCCCGGCTGCGGCGGCTCTTCGGCCTGTTCCGCCAGATGCACCATGACCAGCGGCCCCTCGCCCGGCGGGGCCTCGGGGAGTTCGACCGGGCCGCCGGCCAGCGCCGCGCGGCGGCGCAGGTGCAGCCAAAGCGCCAGGGACGCGGTTGCATCGGCGGGAAGCATCGCGATTCGCGGGGGCCTAGCTGCCCAGTTCCTCGGTCGGGCTGACCTCGCGCTCTTCGTCGCGCAGCCGGTGCAGGTGGGCGATGAAATAGCGGGTATGGGCGCTGTCTACGGTGCGTTGCGCCTCGGCCTTCCAGGCGGCATGGGCCTGGGCGTAGTCCGGGAAGATGCCGACGATATGGATGTCCCTGGTGTCGCGGAACTCGGTGCGGGTGGGATCGACAAGTTCACCACCGAAAACGAGGTGGAGGCGCTGTGCCATCATGTTCTCCTGGGTTCGGATTCCGGCGCGAACCTAGCCGAGCCGGGCGGGGGAACCAAGGCGATTTGTTTAAAATCGCGCGCGGTTGGCGTTTGCCGCGAAAGGGCCGCCGGGGTAGGGATGGCATGCGGTGCAAGCGGCACCCCCGGACAGGCCCGAGCGTGGTGGTAAGGGCCTTTCGGGCGGCAGGGAAAGGCGAACCGGTGCGCTTTTCCTTGCCCCTTTTCGAGGGCCAGGCGGCGGCTGGTGCTGGCAAAGGATATGCCACCGGCAGGGGCCGGAAGGGATTGGTGGTGCGGATCAGGTTATAGGCTGCCGGACCATGGGGGGAAGGATATGCGGGAATATGGTGCGGGCGGCGGGACTCGAACCCGCACAGGCTTGCGCCCCAGGGAGTTTAAGTCCCATGCGTCTACCATTCCGCCACGCCCGCGCCGGGGAATTGGCTAGCGGGCGGGCGGGGGATTGGCAAGCCTCCGTCGCGGCGGGGGCGCGGCGGGGGCCGCAGGTTGCGGGCTCAGAAGCTGCGGGTCGGCCGGTCGAAGACCTTGCGCCCCATCAGCGAGCCGACCAGGTCCACCATCAGCTTGGCGGTGCGGCCGCGCTCGTCCAGGAACGGGTTCAACTCGACCAGGTCGAGCGAGGTCATCAGCCCGCTTTCGTGCAGCAGTTCGCAGACCAGATGCGCCTCGCGGAAGGTGGCGCCGCCGGGGACGGTGGTGCCAACGGCCGGCGCGATCGAGGGGTCGAGGAAATCCACGTCCAGGCTGACATGCAGCATGCCGTTTTCGGCCCGGACCCGGTCCAGGAATTCGCGCAGGGGCGCAATGATGCCGCGTTCGTCCAGCACGCGCATGTCGTTCACGACGATCTCGGTCTCGCGCAGCGCGGCCAGCTCGGGGCCGTCCACGCTGCGGATGCCGAACATGCAGATGTTGCGGCCTGGGATCGGCGCGGGAAAGGCGGGGAAGGGTTCGAATCCCGGCCGCCCCGAGGCATAGGCCAGCGGCGTGCCGTGCAG
Organism: Paracoccus sp. FO-3; assembly: GCF_006386455.1. Classification (NCBI taxonomy): domain Bacteria; kingdom Pseudomonadati; phylum Pseudomonadota; class Alphaproteobacteria; order Rhodobacterales; family Paracoccaceae; genus Paracoccus; species Paracoccus sp. FO-3. Next base: position 13,171 of record NZ_VCBQ01000096.1, read on the forward strand.
GTTGCCCGAGCCCGTGGTCTCGATGGTATGGAAATCGCTATGCGCGTCCAGCCACAGCACGAATTGCGGCCTCCCCGCCGCGCGGGCATGGGCCGCCACCCCGGCGAGCGTGCCAAGGGCCAGCGCGTGGTCGCCGCCCAGGAAGATCGGCATCCCCTCTTCCATCGCGGCGCAGCCGGCGGCGCGCAGCGCCTCGGTCCAGGCGACGATCTCGGGCAGGTGATGCACGGCGGGATTGGCGCAGGTCTGGCCGCGGCCGGCGGCGGGAAAAAGGTCGCCGCGATCCTCGACCGTATGGCCCAGCTCGGCAAGCGTCGAGGCCAGCCCCGCTACGCGATAGGCGGCCGGGCCCATCAGGCAGCCGGGCCGCCGCTGCCCCTCGTCCACCGGGGCGCCGATCAGGATGCAATGGGTCATGCTTCTCTCCGCTAGGCTGGGTTGCAGAGGCATCATGCGTTGCCACGGCCCAAGGTTCCATATCGTCGGAAAGAAAAGGCCGCCCTTTCCGGGGCGGCCTTGGGTTTTTGTGCAGTCTATCGGATCAGAAGCGAGTGGTGATGCCCAGCGTGAACAGACGTCCGTTTTCGCGATAGGACACGTCCGTTTCGGGTTGGTCATTGAACAGGTTGTCGATGCCGACATTCAGCGTGGCCATATCGTTGAGGTCATAGGCCGCAGCCACGTTGACCAGATAATAGGCCTTGCTGTTCTGGCCTGCCGGGACCGAAGCCTGCTCGCCCGAGCCGACCACAAGACCTTCCTCGACGACATAACCAGCTTGCTTGCCGACATAGGTCACTTCACCCGACAGATTGAGGCGGTCGTTCGCCTGCCAGGCCAGGCCCGTGGTGATGTTCCACTTAGGCGTGGTGGCCATTGGATAGGCCGTGTCGAAATCGCCATATTTGAACTCGGACTTGGCGATATAGGTGCCCGAAGTGATCCAGGTCAGGTCGTTGGTAATGTCGTAATCTAGGCCGAACTCGACCCCGGCGGTCTTGCCGTAGTCGAAGTTGTCGCGCTGAAACAGAGCTCTGTCGGTCGGATCATTGGGATCGTCTGCGCGGATTCTGCGGGCGCTGATCATGTCTTCCACGTCGTTGTAGAAGGCCGTGATTTCCCAGCTGCTGCGCTCGCCCTGATAATTCAGCCCGATCTCGAAGTTGTCCGAGGTTTCGGGCTGAAGGTTGGGGTTGCCGATGATCGTGCAAGGCCCGCGATAGGGTTTGCAGCCATTTCCGTTCGAACCCATTTCATAATTGGGATTCAGGTTGCGGAGGTCTGGGGCAACGAAAGCCTGTGAATAGCCACCTTTCAGCATCAGCCCGTTACCAAAATCGTAATTTGCATAGATGCGCGGCGTGATATGGGTGCCAAAGCGCTCGTGATGGTCCACGCGCATGCCGGTGGTCAGGCTAAGTGCGTTGGTCGCTTGCAGACGGGCTTCGGCATAAAGCGCCGCAGTATTGACCGAGCCTTCGATCAAAGAAGCCGATGTCTGCGGGTCGCTCAGCTTTTCATGTGCAACCAGACCGCCGATGGTATAGTCGAGTTGCCGGCCAGTCAGGCTGGTCTGCGAGGTATAGCGGCTTTCCAGGATGGTCGTGTCATAATCAATAGCGTCGTTCCACGACCCGCTCGTCGAGTTCCAGGACTCGTTGCCCGATGTTTCGTAGCGAAGGTAGCTGGAAAGATGTCCTTGGCCCAGCTGCCATTCGTTGGTCAGGCCGATGCTTTTCTTGGTTACCTTGTTGGTGTCATGTGCTCCCGCATCGCCCAGGTAGTTGTCAACCGAAGCTTGGGTTTCTGCGCCCCATTCCACTCCTTCTTGCGGAAGCCACGTCAGCCGTGCGCCAAGTGTTTTCGTACGGGTTCCGTTTGAAGTATAAAGCGGAGTAAGCACGTTGTCGCGACCTACGGAATATCCATAAGGCTCGTCCGGCGCTTCGATTTCCGCCAGCTTCCCCCAGGCCGAGAGGTTGAGGTTTTGGCCCAGCGGACCCGAAATGAAGCCCGTGACCGAGCGGCTGTCGGCGGTGCTGTTTTCGTCCGCGAAAGCGAAATCGGTGGTCAGCGAGCCCGACCAGGTATCGGTCGCCTTCTTCGTGATGATATTGATAACGCCGCCCATCGCGTCCGAACCATAAAGGGTGGACATGGGGCCGCGCACCACCTCGATGCGCTCGATCGCATCCAGCGGCACGATTTGGAGGTCGCCCTGATAATGACGCGCAAAGGTGTTGCGGCTGCTGATGCGCTTGCCGTCGATCAGGGTCAGCGTGCGGCTGGAGGACAGGCCGCGGAACGACACCTGGGAATTGCCGTCGTTGCCTCGGGTCAGGTTAAGGCCGGGAACGGTACGCAGCACGTCCTTGAGATCGCGCGCGCCCTTGGCCTGGATGTCGCTTTGGTCGATGACGGTGATGGAGGCGGGGGCATCCTGGATCGAGGTCGCGATCGACGAGGCCGAAGTCACGAGGACCACGGTGTCCAGAACAACTTCCTCGGTCTCTGCCTGTGCCACCGCGATTGCGGGGGCGGTGAGTGCGGTCAGGCCAATCAGCAGGCCGGCGAGCCGTCCAGTCGGGGGCAAGGCCGCGCGAATGTTGCGGTTATCGCACACGCGGGCAGGGGAGTTCGTTTGATAGGACGGCATCGTCACCTCTCGACAACAGGAACGGTTTTTTGCCTGGGCCGAGAGGGCAAGGGGGATCGCCATGACCTGGGTAACTGCGGGCGATTAACTAGCCGCCATACCACGGGACAAGACGTCAGCCCGCCCGTGGAAAGGTTTGTGGCATGAATGCAACAAGCCTACGGCATTTTGTCGCAGGCTGTCGGGGTGATTTCAGCCGCGGATGCCCTTGAAGCGGTCCTGCCATTCGTCGCGGCTTTCGTCGCTGATCTTGGCGAACAGCACCTCGGGCACGGTGAAGGCGTGGCCGGCGGGCAGGGCCTCGAGCGCGGCGCGGACATCGTCCGGCCAGGTGCGGTCCTGGGTCCGCATCGCCGCCAGCATCGCATCGGCCGCAAAGGGGATGAAGGGCGCCGACAGCACCGCGTAAAGCCGGATCAGGTTCAGCCCCAGCCGCACCTGCATCGCCGCGCGGTCGGGGTCGGTCTTGAAGGTCGACCAGGGCGCCGCCGATTGCAGGTATTCGTTGCCCAGAACCCAGATCGTCCGCAGCTCGGCCGCCGACTTGCGGACCTCGACATGGTCCATGAAGCCTTCATAGGCGCGGACGCGGGCGGTCAGCGCCTCGACCAGCGCCTCTTCCTCGGGGCCGTAGCTGCCGCCTTCGGGGATGGTCTCGCCGAATTTCGAGCGGCAGAACTTGGTGATGCGGCTGACGAAATTGCCCAGCACGTCGGCCAGATCCTTGTTCACCGACTGCTGGAAATTCTCCCAGGTGAACTCGCTGTCGCCCGATTCGGGGGCGTGGGACAGAAGCCACCAGCGCCAGTAGTCGGCGGGCAGGATCGACAGCGCCTGGTCCATGAACACGCCGCGCCCCTGCGAGGTGCTGAACTGGCCGCCGTCATAGGTCAGGTAGTTGAAGCTTTTGATGTAATCGACCAGCTTCCAGGGCTCGCCCGAGCCGATGATCGTGGCCGGGAAGGACAGGGTGTGGAAGGGCACGTTGTCCTTGCCCATGAACTGGGTATAGGTCACGTCCCCGGCGCCCTCGTCCAGGCGCCACCAGCGGCGCCAGGCGCTGTCGGGCTGGCCGCGCTTGTCGGCGCCCTCGGCGGTGGCGGCGATGTATTCGATGGGCGCGTCGAACCAGACGTAGAAGACCTTGCCCTCCATCCCCGGCCAGGGCTTGTCGCCCTTTTTCACCGGGATGCCCCAGTCGAGGTCGCGGGTGATGCCGCGGTCCTGCAGGCCGTCGCCGTCGTTCAGCCATTTCTTGGCGATCGAGGTGGTCAGGATCGGCCAGTCGGTCTTGCTGTCGATCCAGGTCGCGATCTGGTCCTTCAGCGCGCGCTGGCGCAGGTAGAGGTGCTTGGTCGCCCGCACCTCCAGGTTGGTCGAGCCGGAAATGGCCGAGCGCGGCTCGATCAGGTCGGTCGGGTCCAGCTGCTTGGTGCAGTTCTCGCACTGGTCGCCGCGGGCCTTGTCATAGCCGCAGTTGGGGCAGGTGCCCTCGATATAGCGGTCGGGCAGGAAGCGGCCGTCGTCGATGGAATAGACCTGCCGCTCCTCGACCTCGGCGATATAGCCGTTCTCGTCCAGCTTGCCGGCGAAATGCTGGGTCAGCACGTGGTTGCGTTCCGAGGACGAGCGGCCGAAATGGTCGAAGGACAGGCCGAAGTTGCGCGCGATTTCCGCCTGGATCTCGTGCATCTCGGCGCAATAGACGGCGACGGGCTTGCCGGCCTTGGCGGCGGCAAGTTCGGCCGGGGTGCCGTGTTCGTCGGTGGCGCAGATGAACATCACCTCGTGGTCGCGGCCCCGCAGGTAGCGGGCATAGAGATCCGCCGGAAGCTGCGAGCCGACGAGATTGCCGAGGTGCTTGATCCCGTTGATGTAAGGGATCGCCGAGGTGATGAGATGCCGCGCCATGATCCGGTCCTGTTGTTCACTGGCGCTTCTTTATCCAGCACCGGCGGCGAAGGCCAGCGGTTCGCACGGTTTTCGCCGCGGGCCGGGCCGCGCGGGGTCAGCAGGAGGCGTCCCGGTAGGCCAGCGCCTTGCGGATGACATCGGGCACGCTGGCGCTGAGCGGCAGGCGGCCGGCCAGGATGTCGCCCACCGCCACCCAGCGCGCGTCCAGCGCATCGTCCGCCGCCACCGGCTCGCCCGCGACATGGTCGCACAGCACCGCCGCCAGCAGGAAGTGAAAGCGCAGCGCGCCATCCGCGCCGCGCTCGATCACGTCGATATTGTCCAGATAGGCACGCGGCCGGCCGGTGACGCCGGTTTCCTCGGCCAGCTCGCGCACGGCGGCGTCAAGCGCGGTCTCGCCCGGCTCGACATGGCCGCCGGGAAAGCCCCAGAGCCCGGCGTCGGGCGGGTTGCGGCGGCGCACCAGCAGCGCGCGGGCCGCGTCGCCGCAGCCGTCCAGCGTGACGGCCAGCGCGGCGAGCCGGGGGAAATCGGGCACCTCAGCGACGACGGTCGCGGCGCGAGCTCATCGGCTGGAAGGCCACGCCGACATGCGCCTCGCAATAGGGCTTGCCGGGCATCGAGGGCAGGCCGCAGAACCAGAACTTGTCGGTCGCCGGGTCGCCGATCGGCCATTTGCAGGTGCGCTCGGTCAGCTCCATCAGTGTCAGCTTGCGGGCGCGCTTCTCGACCTCGCGGACCGAGGCCAGCGCCTCGGGGCTGATCTCGTTGGCCGAGGGTTGCGGCGGCAGCGGCTGGCCGGCCGGCACGATGGGCCGGCGGTTGAAGCTGGCCGGCTGCGGCGCGGGTTCGGGTGCCGGCTCGGGCGCGGGGGCG
>NZ_VCBQ01000097.1:0-18514 GCF_006386455.1 Paracoccus sp. FO-3
GCAGGGCCGCGGCCCGCGCGCGCCGGGCCGGCTCGAGGCCGCCCATCGCGGCACGCTCTACCTCGACGAGATCGACGCGCTCGCGCCCACGCTGCAGGCCCGCCTGCTGGCGCTGATCGAGGCGCGCGAGATCCAGCCCCCCGGCAGCGCCGCGCCGCGCCCGCTGGACCTGCGCGTCATCGCCTCCAGCCGCGCCGACCTGGAACGGCTGATGCGCGAGGGACGCTTTCGCAACGATCTTTACTATCGGCTGTCGGGCGCCGTCCTGACCCTGCCGCCGCTGGCCGAGCGGCGCGAGGACATCCCCGAGCTGTTCCGGCATTTCCTGCTCCAGGCGGCGGCGCGGCTGGACCTGCCGGTGGCGCCGGTCACCGGCGCGGTCAAGGCCCGGCTGGCCGGCCATGGCTGGCCCGGCAACCTGCGCGAATTGCGGCAATTCGCCGAAAGCCATGCGCTGGGGCTGACCCCCTTCGATCCGCCGGCCGAAGGCGGCGAAGCGCCGGGCCTGTCGGAGCTGGTCGCGGAATACGAGGCCGAACTGATCCGTGAGGCGCTGCGGCTGGCGCAAGGCAACGCCACCCAGGCGATGGCGCGGCTGCGCCTGCCACGCAAGACCTTCTACGACAAGCTGGCGCGCCACGGCATCAAGCCCGCCGATTTCCGCCCCGGCTAAAGCGCCGCCAGCCGCTTGCGCAGATCCGGCATCCGCGCCAGCGTCGCGGCCAGCCGCCCGCGCCAGGACGGGCCCTGCGCCATCGCCATCTCATAGGCGTCGCGCAGCTCGTCGGGGCGCTCTTCGGCCAGCACCTCGATCAGGAACTCGGCCTGCGCCCGGTCCTTGCGCGCCTTCAGCGTATCGGGCCCGTCGCGCCGCCGGTCGGCGACGATCAGCTTGTGGATGGCATAGCGTTCGGGGCGCGGCACCTGGATCAGGAAGCCGGCGCGGTAAAGCAGCGGCACCCGGATCGGCTCGGCGATCAGGAAGTTCAGGTAATGCAGGCTCTGCGCCGAGACGCCAAGCGCCGGCAGGTCGCGCAACCCCTCGGTGCCGTCGAAACAGGGGGTCAGGAACTCGACCAGCGTCTGCTGCTCGCCCTGGCGCCAGCGCCAGACCCGCTGCCCCTCGACCGAGGGCAGGGGGGCAAAGCGCAACTCGCGAAACACCTCGGCCAGCGGCTCGATCACCTGGTCGCCCAGCACCAGGGACAGCCGCTCGAAACTGGCGATGTCGATGTCGTCGGTCATCGCCGCCTGGTCGAAGCCGATGCGCACGCCCAGCTCGCCCTCGTAGCAGCGGAAGGCCTGGGTGCCGACCAGCGTGCCGCCCAGGCGGAACACCCCGGCCCGCGCCATGGCCGAGATCACCTGCCCCGAGCCGCGGGCGGTCATCAGGCAGCCCTCGGCCCGCAGGATGCGCATCAGCCGCGAGCGTTCGCGCTGGCTCTGCTTCTCGGCCTCGCGCAGGGCCTCCAGCCGGTCCAGGCGCGCGCGCAGCTCCTCGCCATCCTCGCCGATATAGCGGTCCAGGGTGCGGTCGCCGATGCGGAAATGGTCATACCAATAGGCCCTTTGCCCGACCTTCTTCAGCCGCGGCACGCCGCGCAGCTCGCTGACCGCCGCATCCTTCAGATGCCGCAGCAGATCGGTCCAGGCCGCCACCGCCACCGGCGAAAGATGCTGCGCCACGAGACTACCCCACAGTTTCTTCCTTGTGGGGCAAGGATAATCGCCCCGCGCCTACCCCACAAGAAAAAATTCGTGGGGTAAAATGGTCCCATCTTCTTCGTTCCTCAAATACTCATGCTCCCGTGCAACTCGGCGCTGCGCGGGCCGGCTCTCTGCCATGCTCGGCAACCCAGGCCAGGGCGCCTGCCAGCACCGCGTCATGGACTGCGGCGCCGATCGCCTCGCCCAGGGCGGTGTGCAGCCCGGCAAAGGCGGTGCCGCCCGCATCGCAGGCCACGGCGATGCAATCGGTGCCGGTGCCGGTGGCGCGCCCGGTCGGCAGCTCGATCCCGGCAGCGATGACGGCGGCGGTGCGGGCCTGGGCCACGATGCTCAGCGCCTCGATCATGGCGGCATCGGTCAGCCCGCCTTCGACCAGCAGGGCGATGTTGATCGTGCCATAGCTCCTGGACGGAACCATGCGGCGCCGGCCAACCCGCTCGGCATTGCCCAGGCCGACGGTGGCCAGGCAGGCCACCGGCCCGGCCTGGGCCAGCCGGTGATGGTGCAACCCGCGCGAGGTCATCATGCCCACGTCGCCGCCATGGCCGATCCGCGCCATCTCGGCCCCCAGCCAGCCCATGGCGTCCAGGTCCGGGGACAGGTCGGCATCGCGGACCTGGCGGATCAGGATATGCCGCGCGCTGCGAAAGCCGGGGCGATGCGGGGCAAAGGACAGCACGCGCCGCACCCGTCCCAGATCCGCCACCAGCCAGGGCGGGGCCTGCCTGACCCGCAAATCCGTCCCTGCCACAGCCATCCCCCGCCCCTTGCCCCGCGCGGGCCGGGTTTGCGCCATCGCGGGGCGGCGATCAATGCCCCTTTCAGATATGCAGCGCGTGGCCAAGCGCGCGCAGGCAGGCTTCGTGCAGCGCCTCGCCGCGGGTCGGGTGGGCGTGGATGGTGCCGGCAATGTCCTCCAGCCGCGCGCCCATCTCCAGCGCCAGGGCAAAGCCGCCGGCCATCTCGGCCACGCCGGCGCCGACCGCCTGGATGCCCAGCACCTCATGCGTGTCGGGGCGGGCGGTGACGCGGACGAAGCCCGCCTCGTCGCCCGCCGTCATCGCCCGGCCGTTGGCGGCAAAGGGGAACAGGCCGGTCACGACCTCGCGCCCTTCGGCCGCGGCCTCCTCGGGGGAGATGCCGACGCTGACGATCTCGGGGTCGGTAAAGCAGACCGCCGGGATCGCCCGCTTGTCCCAGGCGCGGCGCTGGCCGGCGACCAGCTCGGCCACCATCTCGCCCTGGGCCATGGCGCGATGGGCCAGCATCGGCTCGCCGGTCACGTCGCCGATGGCCAGCACGCCGGTCATCGAGGTGCGGCAGCGCTCGTCGATGCGGATGAAGGGGCCGGCCATCTCCAGCCGCAGCCCCGCCACCCCTGACGCGGTCGCGCGCGGGCGGCGGCCCACCGTCACCAGCACCTTGTCGGCCTGGATGTCCTCGGCCCCGTCCACCCCGGCGACGCGCAGCGCGCCGCTGTCCGACAGCCCGCCGGCCCGCGCCCCGGTCAGCAGCCGGATGCCCAGCTGGGTCAGGCGCTGCGCCACCGGGCGGGTCAGTTCGGCATCGTATTGCGGCAGGATGCGCGGCGCGGCCTCGACCACAGTCACCTCGGCGCCCAGCTTGGCATAGGCGATGCCCAGCTCCAGCCCGATATAGCCGCCGCCGACCACGGCCAGCCGCCCCGGCACCTCGGTCAGCGCCAGCGCGTCGGTCGAGGAGATGACCTTGCCGCCAAAGGGCAGGGCGGGCAGCTCGATCGGTTCCGAGCCGGTGGCGATGACCAGAACCTCGGTGCGGATCTGCACCGGGCCCTCGGGCGTCTCGACCAGCACGGTCTTGCCGTCGCGAATGTTGGCCCGGCCCGTCACCAGCCGCACCCTGGCCTTGCGCAGCAGCGTGGCGACGCCGCCGGTCAGCCGCTCGACGATGCCGTTCTTCCAGGCCATCGTCGCGCCCAGGTCCAGCCGCGCGGGACCGGCCGAGATCCCCATCGAAGGGGTCGAGGAAAGCTGTTCAAACCGATGAAACTCCTCGGCCGCGTGGATCAGCGCCTTCGAGGGGATGCAGCCCACGTTCAGGCAGGTTCCCCCCGGCGGCTCGGCATCGACCACCACCGTGTCGACGCCCAGCTGCCCGGCGCGGATGGCGCAGACATAGCCGCCGGGGCCGGCGCCGATCACCAGCAGCCTGCATTGGATCTCGCGCATCGCTCAGCCCTCCACGAAGATCAGCGCCGGGGTTTCCAGCAGCTCTTTCAGCCGCGCCACGAAGACGGCGGCGTCCCAGCCGTCGATCACCCGGTGGTCGAAGCTGCACGACAGGTTCATCATCTTGCGCGGCTCGAAGGCGGCGCCGTTCCAGAACGGCCGCACCGCCAGGCGGTTGACGCCGACGATGGCGACCTCGGGCACGTTCAGGATCGGGGTCGAGGCGATGGCCCCCAGGGGCCCCAGCGAGGTGATGGTGATGGTCGAGCCGGCAAGCTCGTCGCGCTTTGCCGTGCCCTCCTTGGCGGCCGTGCCCAGCCGCGCGATCTCGGCGGCGGTGGCGCGCAGGTCCAGCGCCTCGGCATGGCGGACCACCGGCACCATCAGGCCATGGGGCGTCTGCGCCGCGATGCCCAGATGCACCCCGCCGAAGCGGCGGATCAGCCCGGCCTGGGCGTCGTAATGCGCGTTCAGCAGCGGCTGTTCATGCACGGCGCGCACGATGGCGCGGGCGATGAAGGGCAGCAGCGTCAGCCGCGTCCCCTTGCCTTGCGCATTCATCCGGCCGCGCAGATCCTCCAGCGCGGTGGCGTCCACCTCTTCGACGATGGTGATCTGGGGGATGCTGTTCGCGGCCTCCATCCGCTCGGCGATCTTGCGGCGCAGCCCGATGACGCGGATCTCCTCGACCGCGCTGTCGGGTTGCGGGCCCGAGGGCGCCGGGATGCCGCCCGAGGCGATGAAGGCGTCCAGGTCCTCGTGCCCGATCCGGCCGGCCGGACCCGAGCCGCGCACCAGCCGCAGGTCCACGCCCGCCTCGCGCGCCCGTGCCCGCACGGCGGGCGAGGCGATGGGCCTTTCGCCCTCGGGGCGCAAGGGCGCGGCCGCGAGGGTTTTCGCCGCCGGTTTCGGGGTCGGCGGCTCCGCCTCGGGCTCGGGTTCGGGCTTGGGCGGCGCCTCGGCCTTGGGCTCTGCGGGTTCGGGATCGGGGGGCGCGGTCTCGGCCTGCCGCGACGACCCCTCGGCCGGCGCTGCGGCGCCCGCCTCGGCCGCGACATTGCCGGGGCCGTCCACCTCCAGCCGGATCAGCTCGGCGCCGACGGCGATCACGTCGCCGGGCTGGCCCGCCTGCCAGACCACCGTGCCGGTGACGGGCGAGGGGATTTCCACCGTCGCCTTGTCGGTCATGACCGCGACCATAGGGTCGTCCTCGCGCAGGACATCGCCGGGCTTGACCAACCATTCGGAGATCTCGGCCTCGGCGATGCCTTCGCCGATGTCCGGCATACGGATTGCGTGAATACCCATCTCAGGCCACCTCGACCAGTTGACGCAATGCCTCGGCCACCCGTGCGGGGCCGGGGAAATAGCTCCATTCATGCGTATGCGGATAGGGCGTGTCCCAGCCCGCCACCCGCCGGATCGGCGCCTCCAGGTGCCAGAAGCACTCGGCCTGAACCAGCGCCGCCAGTTCCGCGCCATAGCCCGAGGTCAGCGTCGCCTCGTGCAGCACCAGGCAGCGGCCGGTCTTGTTGACCGAGGCCACGATGGTTTCCATGTCCAGCGGCAGCAGGGTNGCCGGATTCCTCGACCGCGGCCAGCGCGACATGGACCATGGTGCCATAGGTCAGCACGGTGGCCGCCCGGCCCTGGCGGCGCAGCGCCGCGTTGCCCAGGGGGACGGTGTAATGCCCCTCGGGCACCTCGCCCAGCTCATGGCTTTTCCAGGCCGTGACCGGGCGGTCGTGATGGCCGTCGAAGGGGCCGTTGTAAAGCCGCTTCGGCTCCATGAAGATCACCGGGTCGGGGTCTTCGATAGCGGCCAGCAGCAGCCCCTTGGCGTCCCGCGGGTTCGAAGGCACCACGGTCTTGAGGCCCGTGACATGGGTGAACAGCGCCTCGGGCGACTGGCTGTGGGTCTGGCCGCCGAAGATGCCGCCGCCGGTGGGCATGCGCACCACCATCGGGCAGGTGAACTGCCCGGCCGAGCGATAGCGCAGCCGCGCCGCCTCGGACACGATCTGGTCATAGGCGGGATACATGTAGTCGGCGAACTGGATCTCGACCACCGGCTTCAGCCCATAGGCCGCCATGCCGATCCCGGCGCCGACGATGCCGGATTCGTTGATCGGCGTGTCGAAGCAGCGGGTCTTGCCGTATTTCGCCTGCAAGCCGGCGGTGCAGCGGAAGACGCCGCCGAAATAGCCCACGTCCTCGCCGAAGACCACGACGGAAGGGTCGGCGCCCATCGCCACGTCCAGCGCGTCGCGGATCGCCTCGATCATCGTCATGCGTGCCATGTCAGAACCCCGCCTCGTGACGTTGCTTCAGAAGATGCGGCGGCATCTCGGCATAGACATCCTCGAACATGTCGGCGGGGCTGGGGTGCTGGCCGTGATGCAGCGTGCCGATGGCCTCGGCGCGCTTCTGCTGTTCGGTGATCTCGGCCAGGATCTCGGCCTCGGCCTGGGCGTGGCGCTCGTCGCTCCAATGGCCAAGCGCGATCAGGTGGTTTTTCAACCGCAGGACCGGGTCGCCCAGCGGCCAGGCCGTGCTTTCCTCGGCCGGGCGATAGGCCGAGGGATCGTCCGAGGTCGAATGCCCGCCGGCGCGATAGGTGACGTATTCGATCAGCGTCGGGCCCAGGTTGCGCCGGGCGCGTTCCGCCGCCCATTTCGCCACCGCCAGCACCGCAAGGTAGTCGTTGCCGTCCACCCGCAGCGAGGGGATGCCGAAGCCATGCCCGCGCGCTGCGAAAGTGCCTGAACCTCCGCGTGCAATCCCCTGGAATGTCGAGATCGCCCATTGGTTGTTCACGATGTTCAGGATCACCGGCGCCTTGTAGGTCGAGGCAAAGACCAGCGCGGCGTGGAAATCGCTTTCCGCCGTCGAGCCGTCGCCGATCCAGGCCGCCGAGATCTTGCGGTCGCCCGAGATGGCCGAGGCCATGGCCCAGCCCACCGCCTGGATGAACTGCGTGGCCAGGTTGCCCGAGATGGTGAAGAAGCCATGCTCGCGCGAGGAATAGCAGACCGGCAATTGCCGGCCGTGCATCGGATCCTCGGCGTTCGAGAAGATCTGGTTCATCATCGCGCTGAGCGGATAGCCGGCGGCGATCAGCAGCCCGGCCTGGCGATAGGTCGGAAAGTTCATGTCGCCCGGTGCCAGCGCGCGCTGGAAGCCGCAGGAAATCGCCTCTTCGCCCAGGTGCTGCATGTAGAAGCTGGTCTTTTGCTGGCGCTGCGCGTTCAGCATCCGCGCGTCATAGATGCGCAGCGTCATCATGTGGCGCAGTCCGATCAGCAGGTCGTCGGGGGTGATCTCCAGCGCCTCGGCCCAGGGCCCGACGGCCTGGCCCTCGCGGTTCAGGACGCGGATGATGGTGAATGCCAGGTCGCGGATCTCCTCGGGGTCGACGTCGACCGGCGGGCGGCGCACCGTGCCCGCGCGCGGGATCGCGACATGCGAGAAATCCGGCTGGCCGCCGGGCCGCACCTCGGGCTCGGGCACCACAAGGCCAAGCGGCGGATAGTCATTCGGGTCTGGCCTTTGCATCGGCACCTCCTTTGCCTTGGGGAACGGGCCGGGTTCCGGCCCTGCCGCCGCGGATGACGGGCATCCGGGCGATGCGGCGCTGGCGTTCCACCCCGTTCCTCCCAAGGGGATGATGCCACAGATCGCCGCAAAATCTTCTTTCTTTGTTTTCAGCTATCAGCCAAAATGCAAAAGATTCTTCTGATAAGAACGGTAAGACATGAGCGGATCTTCTGCAACGCGCCAGCTTGACGCGATCGACCTCAGGATCTTGCGGGCGCTGAGTCGCGACGGGCGGCTGTCCAACAGCCAGCTTGCCGAAAAGGTCGGCCTGTCGCCCAGCCCCTGCTGGCAACGCACCCGCCGGCTGGAGGCCGAGGGCGTCATCAAGGGCTACAGCGCCCTCCTGGACCAGTCCCGCCTGGGCGCCGCCGAAACCGTCATCATCGAGATCACGCTGGAACGGCACGACGACAAGGTGCTGGAGGAGTTCGGCCGCGCCATGGCCGTCATCCCCGAGGTGCAGGAGGTCTGGCTGACCACCGGCGAATACGACTACCTGCTGAAGGTCGCGGTCAGCGGCACCCGCGGATACGAGGAATTCCTGCGTCGCAAGCTTTACCGGGTGCCGGGGATCCGCAACGCCCGCTCGATCTTCACCCTGCGCTGCCTGAAGGAACGCGGCAGCATCCTGCCGCTGCTGGCCGAGGCGGACTGACGCGGCCGTCCCGGTTGCTGGATCACCGCCTCGACGCGCCATGGCCATGCCGTCCCCCTCCCTCTCTCAGCCGATGCGGATGCGGGGCGTGCCGGCCTGGTCGCGCGTCACCTCGACCTCGTGGCGGCGGTCGCCGATCATCACGCTGGCGCGGAAGCCCGGCCAATGCGAGGGCAGGGCGGGGGCCACCTCCAGCCTTTCGCCGTCCTTGATGCGCAGGCCCAGGATATGCTCGACCGCGACGCGGTGCAGCCAGCCGGCCGAGCCGGTATACCAGGTCCAACCGGCGCGGCCGATCTTTTCCTCGGCGCCATAGACGTCGGCGGCGACGACATAGGGCTCGCCGCGATAGACCTGAAGCGTGGCGGCGTCGCTGGCATGGCTGATCGGGTTGAGCAGCCGGAACACCCGCCAGGCGTCGTCGGCGCGGCCCGCCATGCACAGCGCCTGCACCATCCAGATCGCGGCATGGGTATATTGCCCGCCGTTCTCGCGCACGCCGGGCGGATAGCCCTTGATATAGCCGGGATCCTGCGGCGCATCGGCAAAGGGCGGGGTGAACAGCCGCAGCAGCATGCCGTCCTCGTCCAGCAGATGCTCCAGCGCCGCGTCCAGCGCCGGGTCGCGGCGGTCCTTGCGTCCGGCGCCCGAGATCACCGACCAGCTTTGCGCGATGGAATCGATGCGGCATTCCTGCGACGCGGCCGAGCCCAGGGGCGTGCCGTCGTCATAGATCCCGCGCAGATACCAGCCGCCGTCCCAGCCGTGCCGGTCCAGCGCGCGCGACAGCTTGGCGGCATGCGCGCGCCAGCGCTTTGCCCGCTCGTCCTCGCCCCGCGCCTCGGCCAGGGGGGCCATCATGGCGATGGTCTGGGCCAGGAACCAGCCCATCCAGACGGACTGGCCGCGCCCGGCGGCGCCGACGCGGTTCATGCCGTCGTTCCAGTCGCCGCCCAGGAACAGCGGCAGGCCCTCGGCCCCGGTGCGGGCGATGGCCAGTTCCAGCGCCAGCGCGGCATGGTCGTAGAGCGGCGCCATGCGGTCGCTGGTTTCGGGCGTGAAGAAGGCGTCGTGTTCGCCCGGCTCCAGCACGCGGCCCAGGATGAAGGGCAGGGGCTCGTCCAGGATGCTGCGGTCGCCCGTCACCTCGACATAGCGCGCCAGCGCATGGCCCAGCCAGACCACGTCGTCGGCGATCAGGGTGCGCACGCCCGCGCCGGTGCCGGGCAGCCACCAATGCTGCACGTCGCCTTCCGGGAACTGGCGCGAGCCGGCTTCCAGCAACTGGGCGCGGGCCAGCGCCGGGTCATAGACCAGCATGGCCGAGGTGTCCTGCAACTGGTCGCGGAAGCCATAGGCCCCCGAGGCCTGGTAGAAGGCCGAGCGCGCCCGGATCCGGCAGGCGATGGCCTGATAGGGCAGCCAGCGGTTCACCATCAGGTCGAAGGCCGGGTCGGGGGTCTGCACCTGCAAGCGGCCGAAGATATGCTGCCAATGCTCGGTCTGGGCGGTGGCGGCCTGCCGGGCGGTCTCGGTGCGCTCCAGCAGCGGGGGCGCGGCGGCGCCGGGCGCGGCGGCCAGGCGGAAGGTCACGTTCTGGCTTTCGCCCGGCTCGATCTCGATGCGGGTTTCCAGCATCATCACCGGGTCGCCGTCATGGCGATGCACGAAGCGGCGGCTCAGCGTGGCGTCGAACCAGGCCGGCAGGCAGGTGTCGCGGTTGCGGCCCTGCCAGATCAGCCGCGACAGGCAAAGCCCCGTCACCTCGCGGTCCACCGACAGGATCATGCGTTGGCCGGCATAGTCGATGGAATAGGGGTTCTCGCATTCCACCGCCCGCGCCTCGGGCTGGTAGCGCATCTGCAGATAGGGCGCGGTCTTGGCGCGGGCGCCGCCCATCACCGGCTCCAGGAACTGCGCCACGTCCAGCGTCAGCCGCCGCGTGCCGTGGTTGGTCAGCCGCAGCCCGATCACCCGCAGCGGCGCGTCCGGGGTCAGGCTGTGCAGCGCGGTGATCTCCAGCTCGCCCGACCAGGCGGTGAATTCGGAGAAGCCGGCGCCGTGGCGGCATTGGTAAAGCGCCTCGCGCTGGCTCGACAGCGCCGCATAGGGGGTGTGGATCGCGCCGGTGCCCAGGTCGCGGATCAGGATGCCCTCGCCCGGCGGGTTGCTGACCGCATCGTTCGACCAGGGCGTCAGCTGGTGGTCGCGCGAATTGGCCGACCAGGTAAAGCCCGCGCCCTCGGCCGAGATGTGAAAGCCGAAATCGCTGCGGGCGACGACGTTGATCCAGGGGTTCGGCGTCGCCTCGCCATGGCGCAGGCGGATGACATAATTGCCTTGCGCGTCGAAGCCGCCGGTGCCGTTCCAGAAATGCAGATCCTCGGGCGGGAAGTCGCTGCGCAGCGCGGGGCGCTGCAAGGGCCGGGACGGCGCGCGGGCGATGCCGCGGCGCAGCTCGGCCGCCTCCAGCCGCTGGATCTGCCCGGCCAGGCTGCCGTTCTGGGCGTGGATCACCACGCGCGCCACGGCCAGCAGCGTGTCGCGCGTCTCGGCCGAAAGCCCGTTGGCATCGACGGCAAAGACCGAGGGGCGCGAATGCAGCAGCTGCATGCTGTGGCACAGGTTGTTCAGTGCCTCGTGCAGATGGGCGGCATAGCTTACGCGTTGTTCGTTCAGGATCACCAGGTCGCATTCGAGGCCGCGCATCCGCAGGTATTCCTGCATGCGGATCGCCTGGCGCGCCACCGGCATCAGGTCGGGGTCGTTGATGCGCAGCACCATGATCGGATTGTCGCCCGAGACCGACATCGGCCACAGCGCCGATTGCTGCCCCATGACATGGCGCACCTGCGAGGCCAGCATCTGGTTGGGATAGACCAGCAGCGCGGCATAGCGGCGGAACAGCGCCGCTTCCTCGGGGGTGATGCTGGCATGGTGCAGCTGCACCTGGCTGCGGGTCCAGGCCATCTGGTGCTCGTTGTCATAGGCGGCCTCGTCGGCCAGGTGCAGATGCGCCTCTTCCAGCGCCTCGCGGCTGGCGGCGGCGACGGTCCAGAAGGTCACGACCGCCTCTTTCCCCGGATCCAGGGTCAGCCGCCGGCTGAGCGAGAAGATCGGGTCCAGCGTATAGCTTTCGCCCGGCACGGCATCGGCCAGCAGGCCGGGATCGTCCAGCGCCTGCGGCGCGCGGATCGAACGGCCGCGGCCGATGAACAGCCGCCGGTCGGTGGCCGCGCCGTCGGGCACGCCGGCCCCGGCGCTCAGGTGCATCAGGTGGCGGTCGGGGTCGTGCGGGTTGCGCTTGTTGCGGCGGGCGAAGATGCGGCCGCGATCCGGCTGGGCCTCGGTCGCGACGAACATGCGCGAGAAGGCGGTATGGGCGCGGTCGGCGTCGTTCTGGTCCAGCACGATCTCGCCATAGCTGGTCAGGGCCAGCTGGCGCGGCCGGTCCGACAGGTTGCGCAGCTTGACCCGCGCGCCGCGCGCGTCCAGGTCGTCGGACAGGATCACCTCGGTCTCGCAATGGACGCCCTCGCCCAGGGCGGCGAAATTCGCCTTGTAGTCGAACAGCCGCGTCGCATAGCCGATCTCGGGGTCGAAGCCGGGCGCGGCGGTGGCCGACCACCAGCGCCCCGAGGCGAGGTCGCGGATGAACAGGAACTCGCCCCAGACATCGGCCGCCGGGTCGGGCCGCCAGCGGGTGATGGCGGTGCCGTCCATGCGCAGCCGTCCCGCGCCGCTGGCATCGAGCAGCATCGACAGCCGCCCGTTCGACATGACCGCGACGGTATGGGGCGCCGCGGCGGCATCGGCCACCTCGACGATCTCGGTCTGGCCCAGTTCGGACGGGCCGGGCAAGCGGCGGCGCACCGTCTCGCGCAAGAGCGGCGAGACCTCGCGCGGGGTCTTTTGCTGCAAGAGCGTCGAGACGCTTTCGATCACCGGGTCGGCATTGAAGCGGTTGCGGTGCAGCCCGTCCATCAGGCAATTGGCGATGGCGATCAGGCTCATGCCTTGGTGATGCGCCATCACGCTGCGCACCACGGCGCATCGGTGCCCCTGCGGCAGGCGCGAGGGGGTGAAGTCCACCGCGTCGAAAAAGCCGTATTCGCCGCGCGCGCCCAGGTCCGCCAGCCGGCGCAGGTTCTTCAGCGCGCTGCGCGGGCGGAAGCCGGCGGCGATGAAGCTGGCATAGGGCGCGACCACCTGGTCGTCGCGCAGCCAGCGCCGCAGCGCCAGCTCCGACACCCCGAAGGCGTAATACTGATAGTTCATCTGCGCGTCGCGGGCGTTATAGGCACTTTCCGACACGCCCCAGGGCCGGCCTGCGCGCCAGCCGTCGCGGATCTGCGCCTCGACCGCCACGTCGCAGGAACTGTGCAGGATCGAGCCGGGCGGCTCGTCCATCACCAGGGGCGCCATCAGGTATTCGAACATCGAGCCCGACCAGCTGACCAGCGTCGAGCCATAGGGCATCACCGTCATCGGCCGGCCGAGCCGGTTCCAGTGCTCGGTCGGCAGGTCGCCCTTGGCGATGGCGAAAAGCGAGGCGAGCCGCGCCTCGGAGGCCAGCAGGTCGTAGAAGGACTGGTCCGGCGCGCCCTCGACGCAATTGTAGCCGATGGCGAGCAGCTGGCGCTCGGGGTCCAGCAGGAAGGCGAAATCCATCTCGAAGGCGAAGGCGCGGGCGCGTTCGGCCAGCGCCGCCATGCGCCGGGCCGCGACGGCGACCTCCTCGGGGTCGATGCGGCCCAGCCCCTCCATCTTGTCGCAGGTCGAGACCAGCCGGCTCGTCCACCAGTCCAGCTCGCGCGCGGCGGCGGTGGGGATCTCGGTGACGAGGCCCTGGATCAGCACCTGCAGGTTGGCGGCGGCGCGGGCGTGGCTTTGCACATGCAGGGGCGCCAGGTGCGGCGCCTGGGCGCTGGCCATGCTGTGCCACAGGGCGGTGATGCGTTCCTCGATGCGGTCGCGCAGCGGGTTGAGGCTGCGCCGCTCGCGCGGGATGGCCGCATGCAGGCGGCGCATCAGCGACAGGATGTCCACCGCCCCCGACAGTTCCGGCAACAGGTAGAGCGCCGGGTTGCGCGCCCATTCCTTGAGCGTCGAGGACAGGGTGATCAGATGCCCGGCCAGGTTGCCGCTGTCCACCGCCGAGACATAGCGCGTGCCCAGGGGCTGCAGGCTGTCGGTCGCATACCAGTTGTAGAGATGGCCGCGATGCCGCTCCAGCCGCTCGATGGTGGTCAGCGTGGCCTCGATCCGGTCCAGCGCCTCGCCCAGGGTGATCCAGCGGAACTCGTGCGCGGTCACGGTCGAAAGCAGGTAAAGCCCGATATTGGTGGGCGAGGTGCGCTCGGCCAGCTTGGGCTGCGGCTGGTCCTGGTAATTGTCGGGCGGCAGGTGGTTGGTGCGGGCATCGACGAAGGTTTCGAAAAAGCGCCAGACCAGCCGCGCCTCGGCCCGCCATTCCAGCCGCTCCTCGGCGGTCAGGGGGCGGGCGCCCTCATGCTCGATCGGGCGGGCGCTGACCCAGGCGATCAGCGGTGCGCCCAGCCACAGCACGCCCAGCACCAGCGCCGGCGCCAGGTTCTCGGGGCGCAGCAGCGCCGCCAGCGCGACGAAGCCAAGCGCCAGCGCCAGCCCGCCGCGCATCAGCAGGAAATGGCCGGGCAGCGTCTCGTGCGCGCGGCGGGCCACGGCGTCGGCGGTGGTCCATTCCAGCAGGTGCCGCCGCGATACATAGACCCGGCACAGGCTGCGCACCATCGCATCGACCATGCTGAAGGCCATCTGCGGCAAAAGCGTCAGCCGCATCATGAAGGCGGTGATCTGGTCCATCAGCTCGTTGCCGATGACCAGCATGTGCCGCAGCCGCGCCACCCCGGACTGGCGCGGCATCAGCCCCATCAGCCAGCCCAGCAGCTGCGACAGCCCGACCGAGACGCCCAGCAGGCCCAGCCAGAACAGCGCATCGGCATGGGGCAGGCCGATCACCGCCACCAGCCCCGCCAGCATCAGCGAGACCGGCAAGAGGCTGCGGCGCAGGTTGTCCACGATGCGGAACCGCGCCAGCGCATCCAGCCCGTTGCGCAGGTCCAGCAGATAGGGCAGCAACTGCCAGTCCCCGCGCGCCCAGCGGTGCTGGCGCGCCAGGTCCACGTCGAAGCGCTTGGGATATTCCTCGATGAAGTTCACATCGGTCGCCAGGGCCGCGCGCAGCCAGGCGCCCTCGATCAGGTCGTGGCTGAGGACCGAGTTCTCGCGGATGCCGTCCTGGGCGGCGGTGGCGAAGGCATCGACGTCGTAGATGCCCTTGCCGGTATAGGTGCCCTGGCCGAACAGATCCTGGTAAAGGTCCGAGACGGTGAAGACATAGGGGTCGAGCCCCTTGTCCTGCGACAGGATGCGCTGGAAGGGCGAGGTCTGGCTGCCGTGCTTCAAGAGCGAGGTGACGCGCGGCTGGATCAGCCCGTGCCCGCGCACGATGCGCTGCCGCGCCGGGTCGTAGACCGGGCGGTTGACCGGATGCGCCATCATGCCGACCAGCATCCGCACCGTGTCGCGCGGCATCCGCGTGTCGGCGTCCAGCGTCACCACATAGCGGATGCCCTCGGGCGGGCGCGGGCCGGTATCGACGAAGCTGGTGTCGGGGCTGCCGCGCAAGAGCGCGTTCAGCTCGACCAGCTTGCCGCGCTTGCGCTCCCAGCCCATCCAGACGCCCTCGGCCTCGTTCCATTGCCGGCGCCGGTGCAGCAGGAAGAAGCGCCGCCCGGTATGGGCATATTTCTCGGCCAGCGCGGCGATGCCCTGGCGGGCATAGGCCAGCAACTCGGCGTCGCGCGGCGTCGTCTCCTCGGCCGCGTCGGTGAAATCCGTGAGCAGCGCGAAGCTGAGCGCCGGGTCGGGATTCGCAAGGTAATGCACCTCGAGATTGCTCAGCAGGTCGTCGATGGTGTCGAGGCTGGTCAGCAGGCAGGGGATCGCGACCAGCGTGGCATGGTCGGGCGGGATCCCGTCCTTGAACCCATAGGCGGGCAGCTGCGCCGGCGCGATCAGCCGGCTGGCGACGAAGCGCAGGAGCGCCAGCCCCGCATCGAGGAAGGCCGCCAGCGACAGCACGATCAGCGTGGCGGCCAGGAAGCCGCCGGTCTGCGCCGGCACATAGGTCAGGCACAGGGCCACGGCCAGCAGCATCAGGGCCGCCAGCGGCAGGATCAGGCTGAGGATGCCGTGGCGGCGCGCCAGACGCGCCAGACGCTCGCGCCAGACCGGGCGATAGCCGCAATCTGCCTCGAAGCGCGGCGCGTCGTCGCCCAGCAGCACGACCGAGACCGGGATGTCCCGCCGCCCGGCCGCCGCCAGCGCGCGCTCGGCCACCTCGGGCTCGGCCAGGGCGGAATGGCGGGCGATCATCTCGATGCGGTTGCGGATCGCGTTGCGGGTCTGGGGGGCGAGGCGCTGGTGGTCGGGATCCTCGCGCAGGATCGCCTCGGTGCGGCTGGTGGCCTCGAACCATTCGCGCCAGTTGATTTCGTCCAGGCGCTTCAGCGCGCGGATGATATGGGCGGCGGTGACGTTGTTCGCGGTCTGGCGGGTCTGCTCGCCGGCCATCACCTGCTCGGCGGTGCGGCCCTGGGCGGCAAGCCGGCGGGCAAGCTGTTCGGTGATGGCATGGGTGCGGTCCAGGCCGGCATGGACGCGATAGATCACCTGCGCCACGAAGGCCGCGTTCTGCAAGGCCGGGCCGGGCACCGCCTGGTCGAAATCCGCCGGGCCCGGCTCGTCCATGGCCATCAGCCGGTCCATGGCGGCATTGGCCTCGCGCCGGCCGCGGCGCGCGCGCTCGGTCTCGTCGCTCAGCCGCAGCATGCGCAGCAAAAGCGCATAGCGCAGCATCGAGGGCAGCGACCACAGCTCGCCGATGGTCAGCCAGTCCACCTGCTGCGCCCCGGCGATGAAATCGGCAAAGCTGCGTTCGCGCAGGTCGCCGTCGGTCATCGCGGCATAGTCCCAGGCCAGGGCCAGCACCCGCGGGATCGGCTCGGCCACCGGCTGGAACTGCCCGCGCGGCAGCGAGCGCAGGAAGGCCGGGCTGAGGTCGCGGGTCAGGTGGCGATAGGTCTCGGCGATGGTGTGGTAGTTGTCCAGCAGCCAGCGCGTCGCGGTGGTGATATGTTCGCTTTCGGCATCGGCCCTCAGCGCGGCCTGATACAGCAGCCGCTGGTCCCGCGCCGCCTGCGCCAGCTCGAAGCGCGCGGCACGGGGGTCGAAGCCGGGGATTTGCAGCCGCTGCTGCTCCAGGACCGCGCGCCCGGCCGCCTCGAAGACCGAGGCCGCGGTGGCCCCCATTCCGCCGCCCTCCGGGTTTCCGACACCGGCCCCGTCTGCCTGCATGTTCCGTCTCCGTCCCGTCGCTTCCCGCTAAGGAAGGGCCTGGGCGGCGGCAGGGTTCCCAAAAACCTGCACGCATCGCCCCGCGACACGGCATTGCCCGTCATCCGGGCAGGGCGGCATCACGGATCTGACACCGAGCTGCCGCATCGCTGTCACCTGCCCAGCCTAAAGCCACCGCATCGCGACGACAAAGGATTTCGAACCATGCGCCTTGGCCTTGCCCTGCTTGCCTGCACCATCGCCGCCCCCCTTGCCCCCGCCGCCCTGGCCGAAGAGGTCTTTCCGGCCCGGCTGGCGGGCCATGCGGTCCTGCCCGCCCTGACCATGGTGCCGCCGCCGGCGGATGCCCCGCGCGAGCTGTGGCTGTCGGGCCGCTTCACCGGCGCGGCGCGCAACGACGCGCCGATGTCGGTCGAGGGCGATACCGGCCCGACCTATGGCAGTCACAAGACCGGCATCGCGCTGCCCTTCCTGGGCCAGCCGGTGCAGGGCATGTCGGGTTTCGCCATGAACCGGGCCCCGGACGGCAGCTGGTTTTCCCTGACCGACAACGGCTTCGGCAGCAAGGCCAACAGCCCCGACGCCATGCTGTTCTTTCACCGCATGCAGCCGGATTTCGCCGCCGGCACGGTCGAGCGGCTGGAGACCGTGTTCCTCCGCGACCCCGACCGCAAGGTGCCCTTCCGCATCGCCAACGAGACGACCGAGGGCCGCTATCTGACCGGCGCCGATTTCGACCCCGAAAGCATCCAGTATCTGGACGGCGAGATCTGGATCGGCGACGAGTTCGGTCCCTCGATCCTGCGCGTGGCCATGGACGGGCGGGTGCTGTCCGTCCACCGGACCCTGCTGGAGGGCAAGGCGCTGGCCGGCCCCGACACGCCCGGCATCACCGTGCCCGCCCAGCCCGGCAAGGATTTCCGCGTCCAGCGCTCGGGCGGCTACGAGGGCATGGCGCTGCAACCGGGCACCGGCCTGCTTTGGGCGATGCTGGAAAAGCCGCTGCTGGGCGACGACGGCCAGCCCGAGGGCGATTTCCTGCGGGTGATGACCTTCGACACCGGCAAGGCCGACTGGACCGGCGACAGCCATCGCTTCAGGCTGTCCGAGGGCGCGACGGCGATCGGCGACTTCAACTTCATCGACGAGACCCGCGCCCTGGTGATCGAGCGCGACAATGGCGAAGGCGACGCCGCCCGCGCCTGCCCCGAGGGCGCGGCGGACCTGTCGGCCTGCTATCCGCTGCCCGCGCGGGTCAAGCGGGTGGTGCTGGTCGATACCGCCAGCCAGGATGCCGAGGGCTATCTGCGCCGCATCGGCCATGTCGACCTGCTGGACATCGCCGACCCGGACGGCAAGGCGCTGCCGGGCCTTGCGGCCGGGGAGGGGCGTTTCACCTTCCCCTTCTTCACCATCGAGGACGTGGCGCGGGTCGATGACGACCACATCATGCTGGCCAACGACAACAACCTGCCCTTCTCGGGCGGGCGGCGGATCGGCGCGGCGGCGGACAACGAATTCATCCTGCTGTCGGTGCCGGAACTGCTGGCGGCGAAATAGCCGCGCCGCGCCGGCGGCTTGGACAGGTTCACGCCGGGAAGCCTTGCAGCCGTTCGGGCGCAGCAGGACCGGGCGATCGCGTGCCGGGATGCCGGCCGCCGATCCGGAACGGGCGGGCAGGGACCATGGCCATGCATTCGGCTGTTATCTTATCGGCCTCTTGGCCGCGGCGCTCTTTATCTGTCGATGGCGGGAATCCGATAGCGCGGCGGGGCGGCGGATGACGTAGTTTTTCTAATGCCTCACGCCTGAACATTCTCCTTTGCGGCGGGACGGCCGGCTGCCCTACCACTGGGTGGACAAAAGCCCGCGCAGAGGAGGCCGCGACATGACACCCCGCATGGTTCTTGAAGGCATTTACACG
>NZ_VCBQ01000098.1:0-17560 GCF_006386455.1 Paracoccus sp. FO-3
CAGCCGGCGCAGCCGGTCGATCACCGCGGGCTTGATGTAGTCGCCGCCCCGCGCCACCAGCCGCAGCGAGCCGAGCCCGTCCTGGGGCGCGCAGGCCAGCAGCATCTCGACGATGGCGGGAACCGAGCACCAGACGGTCACGCCGTGGTCGCGCACCAGGCGGTTCCAGGCGACCGCGTCCTTTTCCTCGGTCGGCAACGGCATGACCAACCGCGCGCCGGCGGCCAGCGTGCCGAACAGGTCGAAGACCGACATGTCGTGATGCAGCGGCGTGACCGAGATCACCACGTCCTTGGCGCGGATCACCCAGGCGTCCAGCGTATGGCCGACGACGTTGGCGGTGGCGCGATTGTTCAGCACCACGCATTTCGGCCGCCCGGTGGTGCCCGAGGTGTAAAGGTAATAGGCCGCCGCCGGCGAGCGGGACAGCGCTGCAAGCCCCCGCGAGACCGGGGGGCATGCTTCCAGCGCGTCCATCTTGACCAGCAGCGCTTGGTCATCCGCCTGCGGCATGTCCACCAGCACCAGCCGCCACAGCAGCCCGTCCAGCGGCAGCGGCGCGTGGGCGAATTCGTCCCGCAGGGCCGAGAGCCGCACCTCGGCCGCGTCCAGCACGCGCAGCGCGGAATGGGCGGGGTCGAGCCCGCTGCGCCGCGCCTCGTGCCGGGCGATCAGCGCCCTGGCCCGGATCGCCAGGGCCCCGGCATCCAGCAGGCCGCGATAGCAGCGATATTCCTGCATGGCGGTGCGGCCCAGGGGCACTTCGCCCTCGCGGCCCAGCAGATAGGCCTTTTGCAGATCGCCCAGCCGCCGCATCCGCGTCGGCGCCGGCAGCCAGTCCGACAGCGGCGACGCCGCCAGGGCGGGCGCATCGGCCAGCCGGCACAGCGCCGCGTGGCAGGCATCGAAACCGGCGCGGACCCAATTCTCGGGCAGCGCGTCAAGCCGCAGATCCCAGTTCAGCAGCACGCCTTCGGCCAGCGCGGCCACCTGCACGTCCAGCGCCACCTGCGGCGCCTGCGAGACGCTCCAGACCAGCCCGCCCGAACAGCCGGCCGACGCGGGGGCTGAGCAGCTGGCGCTGCGCCCCGTCCAGGTCGAGCCCGCTGGTAAAGACCACCGGCGCGGAGTCCGCGCCCTGCCCGCCGCGCGGCATCTCGCGCAGCACGGCGACGCCGGGGCAGGCCTGGTGCGACAGCGCCTCGGCGATCTCGCGCGCCAGCCCGGCCAGCGTGGCCCCCGGTCCCACCCGCAGGCCGAGCGGCAGGATATTGGTGCAATCCCCGACCAGCCGCGAGGCGTCGCGCATCACCAGGGTGCGGAAAAAGCCCGGCAGCGTCAGGCGAAAGGCCCGGTCGCCCGTCGCCCGCGCCAGAACGGCGGCAAAGACCACCAGGTAAAGCGAGGTTTGCGTGACCGGCAGTTCCCGCGCCAGGCTTCGCAGCGCCGCGGCCGGGGCCGGCGAAAGCAGGGCCGAAAGCCGGGTGCTTTCCGGCGCCGGCGCAGCGTCGTTCAGCGGCAGGGATGGCGGGGGCGGCAGATCGCGCAGCCGCGCGCGCCACCAGCCGCGGTCCGCCGCCTCGGCCGGGACGGGGCCCAGCCGGCCCAGGTAGTCGAAATAGCAGCCCTCGGGTTCCTCGACCGCGCCAAGCCCGGCCGACGAGAACCTGCTGTTTCCGGGCCTGGATTCGCTTTCCGTGATGACGCTAGTGGGGAACTGAAGCAGGCGGGCATCACGCTTGGCGCGCGGGAACTGCTGCAGGAGCCCAGCATCGAGTGCTGGTGGCGCCTGATCCAGGCGCGGCTGCCCTAGATCGCGCCCGGCGCGTCGATTGTCGGGCTAGGCGGCCAGCCGCTGCAGAAGCAGCCGCAGGTTTTCGCGCATCTCGGCCAGATCCCCCGGACCCGGCTTTTCCCCCGGCAGCCGTTCCAGCATCGCCTTGTGCAGCGCGCCGCAGATGAACGAGCGGATCAGTTCCGCAAGCATCCCCGGATCGTCCCGCCCGGCCAGCAGGCCGTCCTGCTGCGCGCGGGCGATCAGCCGCTGCATCAGCGCGATCACCGCCTGCTCGAAGCGGGTGACGCGGGCGTTCTTTCGCAGCGCGCCCAGCGTCGGCGAATGCAGGGCCAAGAACACGCCGGGATGGTCGATGGCCCAGTCGATATAGGCGTCGGCCAGGGCCTTGAGCTGCGCCATCGGGTCGGCGCCGTCGATCACCGTCGTCGCCCGGATGCAGCGGTCGTGCAGGCGCAGCAGCGCGCTTTCGACCGCCATCTCCATCAGATGCGCCTCGTCGCGAAAGACGGAAGCCAGGGTTTCGGGCGGGATCTCGAGCGCCGCCGCCACCTCGTCAAGGCTGGGCGGGCGGCCGGTTTTGGTCAGCAGCTTGCGAAAGGCGCTGGTCGCATCGGTGCAGAGATTCCTGCTGCCGCGGTTTTGGTAGGTCATGGTCTACTCCAATAACAGCCAGTTCGCGAGAATCGGAAACCACGACACGGTGAAACGGAGCATAATGAATAGATCCATTATGCTCCCGTCTCCCGAAGCGTGTAGCTGGCTAAATGTATATCTTTCCGGTTGTATTGGGATCGGCGGGATTCGGCGCGATCCAAGGGCGCCATCCGCCCGTCATCGCAGGGGGGCGATTATCCGGCCCGTCCCAGATCGTTCATCGGGCCGCATTCCGGCGACCCGGTCCGGCCATTTGCCCAGGACGGGACCGCCATCCGCGGCAGCGCCGCCAGGGTAAGCCCGGCAATGCCGAAGCCGACGTAACACAAGAGTGCCGCAACCCACGCGCAGCCGAGTGCAAGAGTGATGACCGCCGACGTCATGCCTCCGATGACGCCGGCCAGGATGTATGCCAACATATGCTGAGAGTTTCCGCTAACAGTTCGGGGTGCCGAATACCATAAATGCCAGGTTCGATCCACCGAGTGGTTCAGGCGTGACGTCAAGTAAACATCGCCCTTGCGCATCCTGCGGCCCCCTGGATGCCCGCCCGGCTATCGCCTGGGTTGTGCCGGCATGAACATTTTCCCCCAACCTTGCGCGCGACTTGCCTTTTTCTCCAGGTTTCCCGGCATTCAACATGGTTGCCTTGGATGAATGGATTGGCAAACATGCAACTATAGATTGGTTCTCGCTTGGGGATTCTTTGCAAGCGGTTGACATTATTGGGAGGGTGACGATTTGCTTTACACTAATAACCCTGACATGATTGCCTTCACGCTCGGCCGGGTGATTCTGCGTCTTGCGCGGGCCGGAACGCCGATCGGCGCGGATACCATCACCCAGGCGCTGATCCGAATTGCCGGTGGCGATTCCACCGGCCGGGTTTCCCCCGAAATGGCGAAAAGCGCACTCGCGGCGCTGAGACGGCTCGACATCGAAGACCATATGACGCCCCCAGCCCTTGGCCGTGACCGCCGCCCGGCAGCGGCGCAGAACTGGCTGGCGTCGTAGAAGCCGGTTTCCCAGGGCGGGGCGGGGCGGCCGGGCTGTTGCCGAACCGGCCCGCGGCGCTGGTCGCAGCGCCATATCCAGGGGCGTCCCCAGGACGGGACTTTCGGCGCTGATCGGCTGGCGGCCCCGGATCCGGCGGGCGCAAGATCTTCATCATCTTCGCCGCCGTTTTGGTGCCGGTCCATGTCGACGCCCATGGCGGCATTGCGCGGCATCGACATCGGCCATGTCGAGCTGGCCCGCACCCATGCGGCCAAGCCGAATTCTGTCCTGCAAAATCGCGGCTTTCGGAAAAGGAAATTGAAGAGACCGGGGCCGGGCAATAGCCTGACCGCCGTAGATGATGCCTGGGATGGCGCAAGGGCGCCGAAAGAAGTCAGGACATCGCGGAGGAACCGGCCACCCCTCTGCGATCTCGTCGATCCTGCAATGCGTTTGCATCGCTTAGCCACAGCGGAGGAGTGATTCATGCTTCCATTCTGGATGATGGATGCGGCTGAACTGTCCGACCGGATACGCCGGCGCGAAATCTCTTGCGCCGAGGCCGTCGATTCGGTCCTGGACCGGGTGCAAGAGGTGAACGCGGCCCATAACGCCCTGACCTCGGTCGAGGCCGACGAGGCCCGCGCCATGGCCCGCGACGCCGACCGGCGGCTGGCCCAGGATGGGCCGGCGGGGCCGTTGCACGGGGTTCCCTTTACCGTCAAGCTGGATACCGACGTGGCCGGCAAGATCACCGATTTCGGCTCGGCGGCGATGCGCGACAACCTGGCGGCCGAGGATGCCCCGGCTGTCGGCCACCTGCGCCGCGCCGGTGCGATCTATATCGGGAAAAGCAATGCGCCGTGCTTCTCGATGCGCGGCTTCACCGATAACGAGCTTTACGGCCGGACGCTGAATCCCTTCGACGCGACCGCCTCGGCGGGCGGCTCCAGCGGCGGGGCGGCCGCGGCTGCGGCGCTGGGGCTGGGGCCGATCCATGTCGCCAGCGACCGGGGCGGTTCCATCCGGCTGCCGTCCTGGTCCTGCGGCGTCGTGGGCCTGCGGCCGACGGCCGGGCGGGTCGCGGTCCGCAACGCCAGCGAAAGGGCCGAGCGGAACCTGACCAACCAGCTGACCTCGGTCTGGGGGCCGATCACGCGCACGGTGCGCGATGCGCAACTGGCGCTGGCGGTCTTCGGCCAGCCCGATCCGCGCGATCCGCAATGGGTTCCGGCGCCCCTGGAGCAGGCGATCCCCGCGCCCCTGCGGGTGTCGCTGTTCCGCCGCTGGGGGGACCGCGGCGCCGACCCGGCGGTGGCGGCGGCGCTGGACCAGGCGGCGGCGGCGTTGAGCGAGGCGGGCTGCATCGTCGAAGAGGGGATGCCGCCGCATTTCGACGAGCTGGAAGAGATGCGCAACCGCATGGCCGTCGACGACAGCCGGCGGGCGCAGGCCGGCATCGACAAGACCGGGGACCGCATGGCCCGCAAGGTGTTCGACAACATCCTGCAGATGTCGGCGCCGCGCGACACCGACGAGGCGCTTGCCGCCTACCAGCGCAAGCTTGCCATCGCGCGCGCCTGGTCGCTGCATCTTGCCGATCATGACCTGATGCTGACCCCCGTCTCGTGGCGCCACCGCATTCCGCTGGACGAGGACCAGCACACGCCCGAGCGCTATCGCGAAATGATCCGCGACCTGTCCTGCCTGACCACGGTGGCCACGCTCGGCCTGCCGGGCCTGGCGGTGCCGACCGGCCTGGCGGATGGCATTCCGGTCGGCGTCCAGCTGGTCGCGCGGTGGTTCCGCGAGGACGTCCTGCTGGCTGCGGGCAAGATCATCGAGCGCGCAAGCGGCTTTTCCGTGCTGCGCTCGCTTGACCACAAGACCAGCTCATAGGGAGGAATGAATGAGATCGGTTGTTTTCCCCGCCTTTCGCGTCGCGGCGATGGCCCTTGCCCTGGGCGGCACCCCCGCCGTGGCGCAAGAGACGATCACGCTGAAAGTGGCGCATCCCTTGCCCGAGACCCATTATTCCTGGGAACTGGGCATCAAGAAGATGCTCGATTCCATCACCGAGGCGACCGACGGGCGCGTGCAGTTCGAGGTCTATCCCGCCAACCAGCTGGGCCGGGATGCCTATGGGCTGCTGCGCTCGGGGATCGCCGACATGGCGATGATCGTGCCGCTTTACGCGCCCGACAAGTTCCCGCTGACCGGCGTGACCGAGTTCTCCAGCTTCTACGACACCACCTGCGAGGCGGCCGAGAAATATTGGGAACTGGCAAGGCCCGGCGGCGCCCTGGATGCGGCCGAATATGGCGCGCAGGGCCTGCGGGTGGTGTTTGCGATGACCACGGCGCCGCAGCGCTACATGACGTCATCGAAGCCGGTCGCCTCGCTTGGCGACGCGGGCGGGCTCAAGATCTATGCCGCGGGCTCCGCCCTGCCCAGGGCGCTGCGGGCCGTGGGCAGCATCCCGATCAGCATCACCGCGTCGGAGCTTTACGATTCCGTGTCGCGCGGAACCGTCGACGGGGCGCTTTTCCCCTATTCCAGCACCAACGCCTACAAGCTTGGCGGCAAGCTGAGGCATGAGGTCGGCGGGGTGAAGTTCGGCGTCTCCAGCTGGTTCGTCGGGATGAGCGAAAGCCGGTTTGCGGCCTTGCCCGAGGACGTGCAGCAGGCGATCACCGCGGCCGGCCTTCCCGTGCAGCAGAGCTTTTGCGCCTGGACGGACGAGGATGACGAGAACATCCGCCAAAGCCTGATCGCCAGCGGCGAGCTGACCGTGTCGGAACTGCCCGAGGCCGAGGTCCAGCTATGGCGCGAGCGGCTGCTGAAGGCGGCGCAGGAATGGGCGGCCGAGATGGATGCCGCCGGCAAGAACGGCACCGAACTGCTGGAAGCGATGGCCCAGGCCGGCGCAGGCGAATGACGGCGGCGGCCGCGCGCCCCTCCGGCCGCGCCGGCCCCAGGCCCTGGGGATCGGGCGGAGCCGCCGGCCCCAGGGCGCTCGCGACACCATGCCGCGGAATGCGGGCGCCCGTTCACCTTATCGTGGCTGGCGTCCCGCGCGGCATGGCGGAAGAATGCCATCCGCAAGCGAGGTTTGACGATGCGAAATCACACCCTGAGCCGGCGCGCCGTCCTGATGGCCGCGGCCGTCCTTCCCCTGGCGTTCGCCCTGCCTGGCCGGCTGCGGGCCGAAACGCTGCCGCTGGTGACAGTGACCAAGGATCCCGGTTGCGGCTGCTGCGGCGGCTGGATCGACCACATGCGCGCCGCCGGCTTTCCGGTCCGCGCGGTGAACTCGGACGAGGTCTTCGCCCTCAAGGAACGGCTGGGCGTGCCGCCCGACCTGGCCTCTTGCCACACGGCCGAGGTCGCGGGCTATGTGATCGAGGGCCATGTCCCGGCAACGGCCATCCGCCGCCTTCTGGCCGAGCGGCCGCAGGCCATCGGCCTTGCCGCGCCGGGAATGCCCGCCGGCTCGCCCGGCATGGACCTGCCCGGCACCGAGCCCGAATCCTACGACGTGCTGCTGTTCGACGCCTCGGGCCGCAAGACCTATGCCCGCTTCCACGGCGCCAAGGAGATCTGATCGAAGGCCGCCATGATCGCCCGCCCCGTGACCAGACCGCCCCGATCCTGTTCCGGCCCGCGCCTGCGGGCGGCGTTCCGGTTGCGCCTTCTGTCGGTCGCGCTGCTGCTGCTGGCCTTGGGCGGCGTCCTTTTGCTGCCGGTGGCGCATGCCGGTCCGCACGGGTATTCCCTGCATCATGACGTCGCCGCCGCGGCAATGGCGCAGCCTTGCCCGCATGCCCATGGACCGGGCGACGGGGCTGCCGCCGATCATTGCGATCCCGACCCGGCCGGACCGGGCCTGTTCGATTGCTGCCAGGCCTGCTTGGCCGCTGCCATCCTTCCCGAAACCCAGGCCCTGCCGCCCTCGCCGGAAAACGGCCACCTTGGCGTCAGAGGGCCGGATCGCCAGGGGCGCATCCCCGCGGGCATCCTGAGGCCGCCACGTCCGATTGCGACTGCCTGAATCGCGCATGGCAGAGGGCGTCCCCCCTCTGCCGGTCCAATCGACGAAGGCGGAATCCCGCGCCCCAAGGCGGCGCCGGTTCCGCGCTGCCAAAGGATGACAACAATGAGACAAGCCGCAATCGCCCTTTCCGTCGGGCTGCTGGCCGGGCTGCCCGGCCTTGCCCTGGCGCAAGCCGGGCATGACGCCCACCACTCCGGGAACCCCCCGGCGCAAATCGGGCAGGCGCCCCAGACCGCGGTGTCGCCCGCCGCCGCCGACCTTCCCGATTTCACCAAGGCCAATGTCGCGGCGATGAACGACATGCATGGGCCGATGATGGAGGGGATCATGGCCGATGACCCCGACCTGGCCTTTGTCCAGGGCATGATCCCGCACCATCAGGGTGCGATCGACATGGCCCGGATCGTCCGGCAATACGGGGACGATCCGCAGACGCAGGCATGGGCCGCCCAGATCATCGAGGCGCAGGAACGCGAGATTGCCGAGATGCAAGCCTGGCTGGAGGCCAGGGCAGGCGGGGAAGCGGCCGCCGCCGCGCCTCTGGGGGGCGCCGTCTATTCCGCCAACGAAGGCGGCAATTCCATCAGCGCCGTCGACCTGGGCACCGGGGCGGCCGCCACGGTCTCGCTTCCCATCGCCCCGCATAACGTCGATCTGACGCCGGACGGCGGGCTGCTGCTGGCAGTCGGCGATCCCGCGGCCCAGGGCGACCACGGATCGCAGGGCCACGGGCATGGCGCGGGCGTTGGCGCAGACGCAGGCGAAGGGCTGCTGGTCATGATTGATCCGCAAGACCTTGCGGCGCCGGTGGCGGCGGTCGCGGTGGGGCCGCATCCGGCCCATGTGGTCGCCGACCGGCTGGGGCGCGCCTATGTGTCCCTGGCCGGCGGCGACGCGATCGCCGTGGTCGATCTGGCGCGGGCCGAGGTGGTCGCGCGCATCGCGACGGGCGGCTATCCGCACGGCCTGCGGCTCAGCCCGGACGAGGCGCAGCTCTACGTCGCCAATGTCCGGGACGGGTCGGTGTCCGTGATCGATACGGCCGGGCTGGCCGAACTCGCCCGCATTCCGGTCGGCGCCGGGCCGGTTCAGGTCGGCTTCACGCCTTCGGGCGACCAGGTCTATGTCTCGCTTCGCGACGAGAACCGGGTGGCGGTCATCGACACCCGGTCCCGCCAGGTCACCGGCAAGGTGGATGTGGGGCCGGGTCCGATCCAGGTCCTGGCGACCGCGGACGGCCGCTGGGTCTACGTGGCCAACCAGGGCAGCGAGGCAGAGCCGAACGACACCGTCTCGATGATCGACACGGCGACCGGCCGGGTGGTGCGGACCGTCACCGCCGGCAAGGGCGCCCATGGCGTGTCGGCCTCGGCCGATGGGGCGCATGTCTTCGTGACCAACACCGCCGAGGACAGCATCTCGGTGATCGAGGCGGCAAGCGGCACGGTCATTCGGACGATCCCGGTCGGTGATCGGCCCAACGGCATCGTCCACGGGCGGTCGCACTGACGGGGACTTGGGATGGCGCCGGCGTGATCCGGCGCCATCGCGACCCATGGGCCGGCTGTCGCCGTTGCCCAGGGGCGACTAGCCCCTTGCGAAGGCCTGCATGAAAGCTGCCGGCCTTCCTGCCGCGCTTGCCGCCGGCACGCGGACGTGGTGGAACTGGCCTTCGGAACCAACATCGGATGGAGGCCCCCATGGAACGTCGCGATCTGGGCAGGAGCGGGCTGAGGATCATGCCGCTGGTCTTCGGCGGCAATGTCTTCGGCTGGACCATCGACGAGGCGCAGAGCTTCGCCGTGCTGGACGCTTTCGTCGATCACGGCTTCGATGCCATCGACACGGCGGATTGCTATTCCGCCTGGGCGCCCGGCAACAGGGGCGGCGAATCCGAGACGATCATCGGCAACTGGCTGAAGGCCCGCCCCGGCATGCGCGACCGGGTGACGATCTTCACCAAGGTCGGCTCGATCACCGGCGCCCCGCACGAGGGCGGCTTGACCGAGGCGCATATCCTGCCCGCCTGCGACGCCTCGCTGCAGCGGCTGGGGATCGAGGCCATCGACCTTTACTTCGCGCATTGGCCCGACCCGCTCGGCACCAGCTATCAGGAAACGCTGGGGGCCTTCGACAAGCTGCGGCAGGCCGGCAAGATCCGCGCCATCGGCGTGTCCAATGTCGATGCGGCGCAGCTTGGGGAGTCGCTCAGGGCCGCGCGGGATGCCGGCCTGCCGGGCTACCAGGTGCTGCAGCCCGGATACAATCTCTATGACCGCGACGGGTTCGAGGGGCGGCTGCGCGATCTCTGCCTGGCCGAGGGGATCGGCGTCGTGACCTATTACAGCCTCGCCGCCGGGTTCCTGTCGGGGAAATACCGCTCGGCGGCCGACCTGGGCCGATCCGCCCGCGGCGGCGGGGTCGGGAAATACCTGACGCCCAGGGGCATGGCGATCCTTGCCGCGCTGGACGAGGTCGCCGGCGCCCATGGTGCGAAGCCCGCCGAGGTGGCGCTGGCCTGGCTGATGGCGCAGCCCGGCGTGACCGCGCCGATCGCCAGCGCGACGACGGTGGCGCAGGTCGAAAGCTTCGCCAAGGCCGCGGCGCTGACGCTGGGCGCGGATGAGATCGAGAAGCTGACGCGGGCAGGGGCGTGACTTCGCCGCGAGGGCCGGGCCTTCGACCTTCGCGATGGTGATGCGCCGCGGATGGCCCCGCCGGACGGCCGGCGGGACCAGGAACCGCCCCGCGACGGCCCGCTTGCCGGTCAACCGCGGCTTTCGGAGCTTTCGCGCAGCGCCTCAAGCAGGGGATGTCGCTCTGGAGGGCGTGGGAGGCTCAAGCAGGCGCGGCGGGCAGGATGATTTCGGCCTGCTCGCCGCCGCCCTTGCGCGGCGACAGGCGCAGCTCGCCCCCCATCGCCTCGACAGCCGCCGCGACGATGGCGAGGCCCAGCCCGCTGCCGCCGCCCGAAGGGCTGGCCGCGCCGCGGTAGAAGCGCTCGGTGATATGGGGGCGGTCGGCCTCGGCGATGCCGGGGCCGCGGTCCAGCACGCTGAAGCGGATCCTCTCGCCCTCGCGCGTCAGCCGCGCCTCGACGCTCGCCCCCTTGGGCGAGGCGAGGATCGCATTCTCCAGCAGGTTGCGCAGCGCCGGCGCCAGCAGCGCCGCCTGCGTGCTGCGCCAGGCGGTGCCGGTTTCCAGCCGCAGCGCGACGCCGCGGGCCTGCGCCAGCCCGGCCAGTTCGCCGGCCACATCGGCAAGGATCCTTGCGCCGTCCTCGGCCGGAGCCGTGCCGTCGACGGCATTCTCGGCCGCGGTCATGTCCAGAAGCTGGCGCACCATGCGGTCGGTGCGGTCGACGCCTTGCGCGATCTGCGCCAGCGCCCGGTCGCGCGTCGCGGCATCGGGGGCCAGCGTCGCGACCTGCGCCTGGGTCTTCAGCCCGGCCAGTGGCGTCTTCAGCTCATGCGCGGCAAAGGCGGTAAAGCTGCGCTCGCGCTCGCGCAGCCCCTCGACCCGGTGGAAGAGGCCGTTCAGCGCCTCGATCATCGGGCGCAGTTCGGCGGGCGCGCGGGTCTCTCCCAGCGGGCTCAGGTCGGTCGCGGGGCGGCGCGACAGCGCCTGCGCCAGCCGGTCCAGCGGCGCAAGCCCGCTGCGCACCGCCAGCCAGATCAGCGCCGCCAGCAGCGGCAGGACCAGCATGGCCGGGGCCAGAAGCCCCATCGCCACGCCATGCACCAGCCGGTCGCGCATGGACCGCGCATCGCCGACCATGACGCGGATGCCCAGATCCCGGTCGACATGGGTATAGACGCGCCAGACCTCGCCATCGACCGCGCGCTCGCTGAAGCCTTCCTGCCGGGCCAGCCGCCCCGCGGGCGCGCCGTCGGATTGGCTTTTCAGCTGGCCGTCGAAGCCCCAGACCTGGCAGATCAGCTGGCGGGCGAAACCGCGCCCGGTCTCGGCCAGGGCCGGGGCGGCCTCGGCCAGCGCCGCCGCCTCCGGCCCGGCGATGCCGCCGCCCCGGCGGATCAGCGAGGCGACCATCTGCGCCGATTCCTGCAGGCGCCGGTCCAGCACATGGCCGACCTCGGTGCGGGTCGAATGCTGGATCCAGATGACGGCCGACAGCCAGATCGCGCCGGTCGCCAGCAGCAGGATGGTCAGCAGCCGCCTGCGGATCGAGATCATGTCCGCTGCCCTTTCCCTGCCGCCGCCAGCCGGTATCCCGCGCCGCGGACGGTTTCGATGAACGCCCGGCCCAGCTTGGCGCGCAGGTGGTGGACATGGACCTCGACCGTGTTGCTTTCGACATCCTCCTGCCAGCCGTAAAGCCGCTCTTCCAGCTGGGTCTTGGACAGGATGCGGCCCGGATGCTCGGCCAGGGCGTGCAGGATGGTGAATTCTCGGCGCGAAAAGCGCAGCTCGCGCCCGCCGATCCGCCCGGCCTGTGTGGCGGGGTCGAGGCTGAGCCCGTTCCACTCGATCACCGCCGCCGCGCGGCCTTCCTGCCGGCGCAGCATGGCGCGCAGCCGGGCGGCGAGTTCATCGAGGTCGAAGGGCTTGCCCAGGTAGTCGTCCGCCCCCGCGTCCAGCCCCAGGACCCGGTCGCGCACCCGGTCGCGGGCGGTCAGCAGCAGCACCGGCAGCCGTTCGCCCGCCCGTCGCAATTCGGCCAGCAGCTCCAGCCCCGAGCCGTCGGGCAGCATGATGTCCAGGACCACGCCCGCGAAACCGCCGCCCGCCAGCGCCGCGCGGGCATCGGCAAGGGTGCCGACCGCATCGGCATTGAAGCCCGAAAGCCCCAGCCCGACGGTAAGCCCATCGGATAGGACCGGGTCGTCCTCGACGATCAGCAGGCGCATGGCGTTCTCCCTTGGCTTGACGATCACGCTTTCGTC
Organism: Paracoccus sp. FO-3; assembly: GCF_006386455.1. Classification (NCBI taxonomy): domain Bacteria; kingdom Pseudomonadati; phylum Pseudomonadota; class Alphaproteobacteria; order Rhodobacterales; family Paracoccaceae; genus Paracoccus; species Paracoccus sp. FO-3. The sequence continues at coordinate 12,407 of NZ_VCBQ01000098.1, forward strand.
GGCGGAGCTTAAGCTGGGCTTAAGGTCGCGTCCCTAGCCAGCCCGGCATGATGACGAGATTGTTTGCTTTCCTGATGGCCGCGCTGCCGCTGCTGCTCGCCGGTTTTCCGGCGGCGGCGCAGGCCCGGCCCCTGCAACCCCAGGACGCCTTTGCGCTGAGCGTCAGCCCGGCCGAGGATGGCGCGCTGGTGCTGAACTGGCGCATCGCCGAGGGCTATTACCTCTATCGCAGCGGCTTCGCGGCAGAGGCGGGAGATCGCAGCCTGCCGCTGTCCCTGCCCGAGGGCGAGAGCCATGACGATCCCTATTTCGGCGCGGGCCAGATCTATCGCGGTGCGGTCGAGGCGCGGCTGGAACGCGCGGGCCAGCCCGTCACCCTGCGCTGGCAGGGTTGCCAGCAGGACGGCATCTGCTATGCGCCGCAAAGCGTGCGGCTGGATGCGGAGGGCAGGGTGCTGGCGGATAAGGGTGCCGGCGGCTCGGGCTGGAGCCCGCGGCCCGCGGATGGCGTGGCGGTTTCTGATGGCGGGCTGACCCTGGCGCAGGATCAGGGGCTGGTGCAGGGCCTGGCCGCGCGCGGCGGCGGGGCGCTGGTGATCGCCGGTTTCCTGGGCTTCGGCCTGCTGCTGGCCTTTACCCCCTGCGTCTTTCCCATGTTCCCCATCGTTGCCGGCATGCTGGCCGGGCAAGGAGAGAGCCTGACGGCCCGCCGCGGGCTCATGCTGGCCGGGGCCTATGTGCTGGCGATGGCGGCGGCCTTCGGCAGCTTGGGCGTTGCCGCGGCATGGTCGGGGGCGAACCTTCAGGCGGTGCTGCAATCGCCCGCCGCCACCGCGGTCGTCGCGGCGCTTTTCGTGGCGCTGGCCCTGTCGATGTTCGGGTTTTACGACCTGCAGCTGCCGCAGGCGCTGCAAGCCCGCCTGGGCCGTATCGGCGGCCGCCGCGGCTCGGTCGGCGGGGCGATGCTGCTGGGGTTCACCTCGGCGCTGATCGTCGGGCCCTGCGTGACCGCGCCGCTGGCCGGGGCGCTGCTTTATATCGCGCAGACCGGCGAGGTGATGCTGGGCGCGGCGGCGCTGTTCGCGCTGGGGCTGGGGCAGGGGTTGCCGCTGCTGGCCATCGGGATTTTCGGCCCGCGCATCCTGCCCGGCAGCGGCGGCTGGATGGAGGGTGCCAAGCGCGCCTTCGGGGTGATCTTCCTGGGCTTCGCGATCTGGCTGGCGGGGCGGGAGCTGCCGGGGCCGGTCACGCTGGCGCTCTGGGCGGTCTTGCTCGTGGGTACGGCGGTCTTCCTCGGCGCACTGGACCGGTTGGAGGGTGACGCGCGCCGCAACCGCCGCCTTGGCGCGGCGCTCGGCATCCTGCTGCTGTTCGCCGGTCTGGTGCAGGGCCTCGGCGCGGCGCTTGGCGGGCAGGATCCGCTGCGCCCGCTGGCGCCGCTGGTGGGCGGTGCTGCCCCCATACAGACGCAGGCCGAGGCGCAATTCGCCGAGGTCACGACGCGGGCCGGGCTGGATCAGGCGCTGACCTCAGCGGGCGACAGGCCGGCGCTGCTTTACGTCACCGCCGACTGGTGCGTGACCTGTCGCGCCATCGAGCGCGGTCCGCTGGCCGATCCGGCGGTTCATGCCGCGCTGGCCGGTCTGGCGGCGATCAAGCTGGATGTCAGCACCTTCGACGCCGAGGCGCAGGCGCTGATGCGGGATCTGGCCGCCGCCGGGCCGCCGACCATGGTCTTTCTCGACGCCAGCCGCGCCGAGGCCGCGGGCAGCCGCCTGGTCGGCGCAATGGACAGCGGCGCGCTGCTGGCCTCGATCGGGAAGGTGGCCCGATGAACGCGATCTCGATCGGCCCGCTGGTCTTCGACGGCGCGCGTTTCGCCGCAGTCGTGGCGTTGCTGCTGTTCTTCGCGGTAATCGAGATCGCGGCGCGGCTGCAAAAAGGCGACGCGGGCCGATGGGCCGGCATCGCCGTGCTGGCCTGGATCGTCGGTGCGCGCGTGGGCTTCGTCATCGCCAACTGGCCTGCATTCGCCGCGCATCCGCTGGACGCGCTCAAGCTCTGGCAAGGCGGTTTCCTGCCCGCTGCCGGCTGGGCCGGGGGCATCGCCGTCCTGTCGCTGGCGCTGCTGCGCCGGGTGCGGGGCGCAGCCCTGCCGCTGGTCCTGGGTGGCGCGGCGGCGCTGGCCGGGCATCAGGCCGTCATCGCCGCGTTGCCGCGCCCTTCCGTCACCATCCCCGACATGCAGCTGATCGCGCTGGACGGGCGCGGCGTGCACCTGGGCGGACGCGACTGGCCGGTGGTTCTGAACCTCTGGGCGACCTGGTGCCCGCCCTGCCGGCGCGAGATGCCGATGATGACCGACCTGGCTGCGAATATGCCCGGCGTCGAGTTCGTCTTTGCCAACCAGGGCGAGGAAGCGGCCCGGATCATGGCGTTCCTGCGAGACGAGAACCTGCCCCGCGAAGGCATGATCCGCGATCCGCATGGCCGGCTGATGGGGGTGCTGGGCGCGGTCGGCCTGCCCTCGACGCTGGTCTTCGACGCCAAGGGACGGCTGGTCGCGGCGCAGACGGGCGAGATCTCGCGCGCCGCCCTCGCCCGGATGATCGCGCAGGCGACAGGAGATTCGCGATGAGAGGACATGCCGCATGGGCGGGCGCGATGCTTCTGGCCCTGGCCGCCTGCGCCTCGACCGAGCCGCCCGCCGAACCGACGCCTGCCATCCGCCCCGAACTGGCGGCCATGTATGGCGCGATGGAGGATAACGGCCACCACATCCCCGCCGTCTCGCCGCGACTGCTGGCCGAGGACAAGGCGCGGCAGGTCGTGGACTACTGGACCGACGAAAAGCCCGGCACGATCATCGTCGATCCCCATGCCCGCTATCTCTACCAGGTCCGGCCCGGCAACCAGGCGATGCGCTATGCCGTCGCCGTGGGCGCGGCCGGCTATGGCTTCACCGGCGAGGCGCATATCCCCTATCAGCGCGATTGGCCAAGCTGGAAGCCCACCGACAACATGGTCGCGACCCAGCCCGAGCTTTACGGCCCGGTGGAAAAGGGGCTGGAAGGCGGCATCGACAACCCGATGGGCGCCCGCGCGCTCTATCTGCACAACGGCCGGGGCGATACCTATTACCGCATCCACGGCACCATGGACCCGGCCTCGATCGGGCAGGCGACCTCGGCGGGCTGCATCCGGCTGTTCAACCAGGACATCATCCACCTGGCCGGACAGACCGGCAGCATGACCAAGGTCGTCGTGCTGAGCGAGGCGGAATCCGGCAAGGGCACGGTGCCGCCGGGCCAGCCCTTGCCGCAACCCGCGCCCGCGGATGCGCTGGCTGCCGGCCCCGTTCAGACAGGAGGAACGACATGAGCATCACCCGACGTCACGTCCTGGCCGGAACAGCCGGCCTTGGCCTGGCGGGCCTTGCCGGAGGAGCCGTCCTGCTGACCCGGAGCAGGGGAGGCGGGAACGGCGCCAGCGGCACCGCCGCGGCCGAGATGACCGCCGACGACGTGCTGCACGACCCCGACAACCCGGTCCTGGGCAACCCCGCGGGCACGCTGACCATCGTCGAATATTTCGACTACCAATGCCCCTATTGCAAGATGGGCCATTCGATGCTGACCCGCGTGGTCGGCGAGGACGGCGACATCCGGCTGATGATGAAGGACTGGCCGATCTTCGGCGCGCCCTCGGTCCTGGCCAGCCAGCTGGTCCTCGGGGCAGCGTCGATGGGCGATTACGCGCAGGCCCACAAGGCGCTGATGGCGACCGAAGCCAGGCTCTCCGAGGATCGGATCCGGCAGGTGCTGGGCGACGGCGGCATCGACACCGGCGCGGCGCTGGCCGCCTATCGCGCCGAGCGCGACAAATGGGACGGGCTGCTGGCGCGCAACTCGGCGCAGGCGGCGGCGCTGGGGCTGCGCGGCACGCCGGCCTTCATCATCGGAGAGAGAATTTATCCCGGCGCGCTGGACGAGGCCCGCCTGCGCGGGGCCATCGCCGAGGCGCGGCGGACGTCCTGAGCAGGATGGTCTACAAAGGGCGGGACATCCCCGCCGCCATCGCTTCCCGGCGCACCCGCCGGGGGCGGAACCATGAAGGAGAGATCATGCAACGCCGTCACCTCGTCCTTGCGGGCGCGAGCCTGCTGGCCCTGCCGGTCCTGCCCCGCACGGGCCTGGCGCAAGAGCGCGCCAACCCGATGCCCGAGGCGCTGCGCCAGTCGCTGGAACGCGACCCGACCGCCCCGGTTCTGGGCAACCCGCAGGGCGACATCACCCTGTCCGAGTTCTTCGACTACAACTGCCCCTTCTGCCGCAAGATGGTCGAGCCGATGCACCGGCTGATCACCTCGGACCCGAAGCTGCGGGTGGTGTTTCGCGAATGGCCGGTCTTCGGCGAGGATTCGGATTTCGCGGCACGGGCCTCGCTGGCCTCGTTGCAACAGGGGCGGTATTGGCAGTTCCATACCGCGCTGTTCCGCACCAGGGGGCGAGTGACCGAGGCCGCCACGATGCGCGCCGCCCGCGACATCGGCCTCGATACCGCACGGCTGGAGCGCGACATGGCAGCCAAGCCGGTCGAGCGTCACATCGCCATGAGCCATATGCTGGCCGAGCACATGGGGCTGATCGGCACCCCCACCTTCGTCGCCGGCGATGAAGGCGCTTTCGGCGAATACAGCCTCGACGACCTGCGCGGGCTGGTCCAGCGCGCAAGGGAAACGATGGCGACCTAGAGCCGCCCGTCGGAACGGCCGGTTGTCGAGAGCCTTGCCCCAGGCTTGTCGCCGGCAAGGCGCATGAGCTTCGGGGCGTCGCGGCCAATCCGCCACGCAGGGAGCGGTCGTGCCGATCGCGCAGGGCCATGCTGACCCCGAACTCATCCGGGCCATCGCTGCGGGCTGGACCCCATGCCGCGCCGATCTTCTCCGCCGCCGGGCGCAGGATCCGTTGCCTGTCCGCAAAGGAGCCCCTTGCCCTCCCTCGGCACCTCGGACGGAAACCGTAGATTCCGTGGTCATCACGATTGGGTATGAGCTTGACGGCGGTGCTTCGGAAGCGAAGCGATGGCAGGTTGGGACGCGGCACGGGAACAGGCGGGCAAGGCCTTCGCCGGTTTCCCCGCTGCTTGCCTCCG
>NZ_VCBQ01000099.1:0-17538 GCF_006386455.1 Paracoccus sp. FO-3
GACTAATTTCGCACCGCCATTCTCAGAACGTATCGAACAGGCGCGGCAACGGCTCCTCATCAGCTTCAGCACCTCCGCCCGTCCGCAGCCTGGAGTGCCGACCACCGATGGCCCGGGCCGTTCGATCCCTGCACCTGACGACGACGAGGATGAGCGGCTGCCGATCCCGCGCACCGCCGAGAAGCCTGCCCGGCGCAAGCCCGACATGTCCGGCCGCACCGCCTCCGGCCCAAGCGGCGAAATTTCTTCTGACAAAAACTGGAGCATCGAGGAATGACCATGCGTAACCCCGCCGATATCACCGAGACCATGGACAAGATCCGGAGCCTCTATATCCGGACCGAGCGCGACAATAGCTTCGCCGACCACCTGGACCGCCTGCTGTCCCGCGACGCCGAGGGCAACCTCCTGCCCGTGGCGCAGCGCTTTACCACGACCCGCGAAACCCGCGGGGTGATGGTGATCGATGAGCCGGGCGGCGGCAAGTCCACCCTCATCGACCATGCTCTCCGGCGCCATCCGGCGCTGAATGCCGGGCCGGACGGACAGCAGGCATGGCTTGCCGGCTCGGTTCCGTCGCCTGCCACGTTCAAGAGCATGATTGGCCATCTTCTGGAACAGAGCGGTTATCCTCCGATCCAGGGCCGCCGGGAGGCATGGTCGCTGGTGCAGTTGCTGCGTGCCCGATTCACGGTTTGCGGCATTGCCGTCCTTTTGATCGATGAGGCTCACGACCTGTTCTGCGCCGATCGCGGCCTGATCCTGCGGGCGATCAAATCGCTGATGCAGGGCGACGAGGCGGTTGCCATCATTCTCTCCGGCACCGGGAAGCTGCGCGATATCCTGCGGTCCGATCCGCAGGTCCAGCGCCGCTTCACCACGCTGCTTCTGCCGCCTGTCGACGCGGTGGCGGACCGCGCTCATATCACCGACATGATTGCGGCCTATTGCGAGCGTGCCGATCTGGAGCCGCCCGCCGAGCCCGATCTGGTCGATCGGCTGGTCCATGCTTCCCGCTACCGTTTCGGTCGCTGCATCGAGGCCGTCATCGGCGCCATCGAACGCGCCCTGATCCAAGGGCACGAAAGTCTGGACATGGGTCATTTCGCCGAGGACTGGACTCTGAAGGAGGGGAACGAACCGCATCGCAATATCTTCCTTGCGGAAGAATGGTGGCTCATCGATCCCGACCGCGAACCGGAGGAGGACATGCCTGTCGTCAACCCGCGCCGGAAGCGGAGCAAGTAACCATGGCCCGTCTTTTCCCCCGCCTGCCCTTCGTCCCCGACGAAACGCCGCTCTCCTGGGCCGCGCGGCTTGCCGCCTTCCATACCGGCGGGCGGCTGGTGCCGTTCCTCAACGATCTGGGTATCGCGCTCGTGGATCTGGTCGCGGGCGCAACGGAAGCGATCACGCGCCTCTGCGACATCGCGGATCAGGATCCGGATCCGGTGCTGCACAATACCATTCATGCCTTGGGGGAGCGCCAGTTCCTTCTGCGCGACGAGTCCTTTGCGGCCGAGATGACCACCGGGCCGGAGACACGCTTCTGCCCAGCCTGCCTGGCCGAGGACGAGGCGGGCGGATATCGGCCCGACGCCCTGCGCCGCGGGCGGCTCATCTGGCGCTTGCAACCGGTCCGGGTCTGCCCGGTCCATCATCTGACGCTGATCTCGCGTCGGCTGAACAGATGGGACGATATCGCACACGAGCTTTCGGTTCTCGTGCCGGAAGGCCAACGGGCGCTACTGGCCCTGGCGGAAACCGCCCCTGTCCAACAGCCCTCCCCGTTGCAGGGCTATGTTCTTGCCCGCTTGGAGGGCCAATCGGGTCCCGCATGGGCCGACGGTCAGGGTATCGAACAGGTCACCCGCGCAACCGAAATGCTCGGCGGAGTGCTGGAGTTCGGGACGCAGGCCAAGCCGGCGGAACTATCGATGGCCGACTGGAATCGTGCCAGCAACAATGCTTGGTCATATGTCCGGCAGGGCGAGGACGGTGTCCGATCCGGGCTGGGCATGCTGCAACAGAGGGCAGTTGAGCGGGGCATGGTCGGTCATCGCAACCGGTTCGCCACCTTCGGCATGCTCTACCGATGGCTTTCCTCGCCAAAACTTACCAAAGACCCCGGTCCTATCCGCGAATTGCTGCGCCAGCACATCATCGACACCACGGATATCCTGCCTCAGGAAAAACTGCTCGGTGAGATCGTGACCATGCCGAAATGGGGAAGTATCAGCTCCATCGCGAAATCCGGCGGCGTGCATCCGCTCACCCTCCGGGACGTGCTCATCGCCAGGCGGGTCATCCCGGCCAAGGCGAAAGACCAGCCCTGTTCGGCCACGCTCGTGGATTTTCAGATCGGGCATGAGGTGGCGTTGGAGATGCGCAGGGCCGTCGCCGTCACCGCACTGCCCGGCCTCCTGAACGCCTCGCGCCCAATGGTGACCTGTCTCATCAACACCGGCCTTCTGGCCGCGCTGCATGGCGGCAACGGTCAGAAACAGGGCAAGGTCAGCCGTTCGATTGACGGCCTACGTGTGGAAGCGCTGATCAACAAAATCAACCAAATCTTCCCAAAGGTGGAATCCGCGCCAGCGGGCCACGTGAAGCTGGCAAAGGCCGCCGAGATGAGCCGGCTGCCGATGGAGGTCATCCTGATCGGGGTGTTCGGGCACCATCTGGAACGCGTGCTCCGCCTGCAGCGCGAACCGGGTCTCGGTGGTTTGCTCGTCGATCCGCAAGAGGTGAAAGCGCTGCCCGCCAGGATTCCGGACAAGGACATGCCCTTCGTGCTGTGAACCTGTCCCGGCAGGTTCCGCTTTCGGCTCGGGCATCGTCCATGAGTGGGTGATTCCGTCCCATCCTCCTCCGAGCATCTTTCGACCGCTTCCAATCCTCGGACTTCATGCATGCCGCCTTCGGGCGGCATTTTTCTTGCCTGATTCTCGAAGTTTCGAGGGTCACTTTATGCTTGCAAAAGGGTCAATGACTTGATGATTCAGAGGAGGGGATAGAAATTATTAAGTCTTTTCATGTTATTGAAAGCCACGTTGATTGAAATGGCTCATTTTATGCTTGGCGGCACAAGGGACTCGGATCTGTTCCAGCCAAGGGTGGAGCACATCCGCCGGGACCGCCTCGGCTACGCTTGGCGCGGAATCGGGGCGGCCGCTGAAATCCGGCAATCGACAGCGCGGATCATCCACCGCTCTTTGCGAAAATACTGCCGCGTCATTCGCCATCACGGCGGTTGGCGCGGCCCTGTCTCCCGATGCGCGTCCTTAAAGCGCTGACAATCGCGACCCAAACCCATCCGACAGATACGAGCCAGGCCGTGACATAGCCCTTGAGGGCAAAGCCGGTGCTGCTGCTTCCTTGCGGTCCAATGCCCGCGGCTCGCACTTGCCACAGGCATTGCACATCGTGGAAAGGGCCTGCCTTTTCATTCCCGCCCTGCGCTGGATCGCCTGAACGGCCCCCGGCTTCTCCCAAGGCCCGAAACGACGGCCCGCCGCGGCCAGGAAAGGCGATAGGCGTGCCGGCACATGCCCGCCGGGCCGCAAACCGCATCTGGCGAAATCGCGTCAAAGGTGTAGCCTTGTGACTGCAGCTAGGAGCCGATGCGCATGTCCCGAAAGACCGCCCGCTATGTGATCGTCCCCGACGACAACGTCTTCAACGACAGCATGGAGACCACCAGCTTCCGGCTGTTCCGCGCCATGCATCGGCGGCTGTTCCGCGCGGCCGGGGCAAGGCCCGCCGACAGCATGGCGCAGGGCGCCTGCGAGGGCTCGGCACCGGCGACAAGGCCGCGGCTGCGGATGCTGGAGACCGAGGTCGGCCGCATCCGGCTGCTCGATTCCATCGGCGAGAACGAGGCCTCGCTGGTCAGCATGACGCCCGAGCAGGCGCGCGAATTGCAGCGCGCCTATCCCGGCCTGCGGGTGCGGCGCGAATTGCGGCTTTACCCGCTGCGCTACGGCCGGCTCAACATCATCCGCAAGGAGGCCAAGCCCGCCGCCTTCCGCTCGGCCAAGGAGCTTGAGCTGCGCTGCGTCGATGCGGCCAGCGGCAAGCCGGTCGCCGGGGCCTCGGTGGTGGTGGTGCTGGACGGCCGGCGCGGCTTCGGCATCTCGGATGCGGTGACGGACAAGGACGGGCGGTTCCGCACGCCGCTGCCCGCGGGCCAGGCCCGGATCGACGCGGTGATCTGCCAGCCGCTGGCCGGATACTGGCCCGGCGGGGCCGAGGACATCCCCGTCAAGGAAGAGGGCGTGACCGGGCTGGAGCTGCCGCTGGTCCCCATCGCCGCGGATTTCGCGGACGGGCTGGACCGGATGCTGGCGCCGGCGAAGAAAACCGACGGGCGGGACGTCCGCGTCGCCATCGTGGACACCGGCGTCGATCCTGCCAAGGGGCTGAACCTGGAACGCGGGCTGAACACCACCGGGACCGAGCCCGCCGACGAATGGTTCGACAACGGCACCGGCCATGGCACCCATGTCGCCGGCATCGTGGCACGGGTCGCGCCGGGGGTGGTGCTGCATTCCTATCGCGTCTTCGAAAAGGGCGAGGGCGGGGCCAGCGAATTCGCCATCGCCCGCGCCATCCGCCAGGCGGTCGAGGACGGCTGCGACATCGTCAACCTGAGCCTGGGCCAGTCCTCCGAGCCGATCGCGATCTCGCGCGAGGTGCGCCGCGCGCGCGCCCTGGGCGTGGTCTGCGTCGCGGCGGCGGGCAACGACTACATGTCGCCCGTGTCGTATCCGGCGCGCTCGGGCGTGGTGGCGGCGGTATCCGCCGGCGGCGTGCTGGACGCCTGGCCCGAGGGCGCGATCACCGGACGAAATGTCGCAGGCGACCCTGCCCCGGTCCAGGACCGCTTTTTCGCCCGATTCAGCAATATCGGGCCGGAAGTGGACTTTATCGGACCGGGCGTGGGTATTATATCTTGGGTCGACAAGACCTCGAAAGGGGTGATGGACGGCACCTCGATGGCCTGTCCCGCCGTGGCCGGGCTGATGGCGCGATTGCTGTCCCGCACCCCCGAGATCCTTTCGGCAGAGCGCAACCAGCAGCGCTCTGACGACATTATCAAGCTGGCGAACAGCCATGCTGTTCCGATCGGTTTCGGCCCCCGCTACGAAGGCGCCGGCCTGATCGACCAGAAATGACGGCACAGAGGTGATGACCATGAAGGCCGAACGCAAGAAGACCCCGAGCTGCGTGCTCGTCTATTCCGATGACCGCGACCCCAGCCGCGAGGAAACCGCCGAGGTGCTGGACCAGTTGAAGCCGTTTCCCGCCGAAGAGGTCGTGCCGGGGACCATCCGGGTCAAGGGCAGCGTGAAGGACGTGCGCAAATGCCTGGGCAATCTTGCGCATTGGCAATTGGCGCAGGAAAAGATCTTCCGGCTCAATCCCCCGCACAAGGCGCAGCTGCGCTGATGCGGCGCGGCTTCGGCTCGCCCGCCGGGCCGGACCCGCTGCGGGTGGTCGAAACGCCGCTGCCGCTGGAAAGCTATGGCGACCGGCAGGGCTATGACCCGCGCTTCATCCTGCCCGACCAGCCCCTGCCCCTGCCCGGCCCAGGCCGCTGGGCGGGTGATCTGGTGGGCCTGCTTCCCGAGGCGCGCGATCCCGGCGGGGACGGGACCGAGATCCGCTATACCCATTTCTCGGTCCGCATGGCGCGGTCGCGCGGCCTGCCGCTTTGCAGCGCCTGCAACATCGACGGCAGCCGGTCCCGGCGCGGCCTGCCGCGCAGCGACGTCTGGCGGCGCGACCCGCGCATCGACCCGCAGGCGCAGAACCTGCGCGAAGGCTATGGCAACGACCACCAGGGCCTGTTCAGCCGCGGCCACCTGACCCGGCGCGAAGACCCGAACTGGGGCCTGCCCGAGATCGCGCGGCAGGCCGAGGCGGACACATTCCACATCACCAATGCCGCCCCGCAGCGGCAGGGCTTCAACGGCGGCATCTGGCTGGCGCTGGAGGATTACGTGCTGGACAATGCCGACCGCGCCAACCTGAAGGTGACGGTCATCACCGGCCCCATCCTCTCGGCCGAGGATCCGGTCTATTACAACCGCCAGATCCCCACCGCCTTCTGGAAGATCCTGGCCTTCGTCCATGCCGGGACCGGGGAACTCACCGCCATCGGCTATCGCCGCTCGCAGATGGATTACCTGCCCCGGCCGGCGGGCGGGCGCTTCGTCTTTGGCGATTTCCGCGACAGCCAGGTGCCGATCCGCGCCATCGCGCAGGAAAGCGGTCTGGACCTTGCCGCCTATGCCGAACTGGACGTGATGGCCGGCGGCTCGCCCGAGATGGAGATCCGGGTGGCCAGCGCCGCCGATTTCTACCTGTCGCGCTGATCGGCCGTTTCCGCCTCGACCGGGAAGCCCTGGGCCAGGATGCGCTCGGCCATGGCGGCGGGGATGGCGCCGGGGGTGCGGCCGCGCTCGGCGCCAAGGCGCGTGCGCACGAAAGCCCCGGCCAGGTCGGCATCGCCCTGGACCAGCAGCACGGCAGCGGCCAGCAGCAGGGCGCTGCGCTCGGTGAACCAGCGCGCCTCGGCCTCGGGCACGCCGCCGCCCCAGCGCTCGCGATGCGCGGCCAGCGCCGCGTCATAGGCCGGGTCCAGCCCCAGGGCGCTATCCAGCCGCGCCGCCAGCGTCTCGGCCGCCAGGGGTTCGCGCGCCAGCGTGCGCAGCACGTCGAGGCAGATCACATTGCCCGATCCTTCCCAGATGCCGTTCAGCGGCGCCTCGCGGTACAGCAGCGGCAGGGGCGTGTCCTCGACATAGCCCATGCCGCCCAGCACCTCCATCGCCTCGGCCACGACCATGGGACACAGCTTGTTCGACAGGTATTTCGCCAGCGCCACGCCGATGCGGGCAAAGGCGCGATCCTCGGCCTCGCAGCCGTCGAAGCTGGCGGCGACATGCAGGCCAAGCGCCAGGCAGCCCTGCCAGTCCAGCACCAGGTCGGCCAGCACCGCCCGCATCAGGGGTTGGTCGATCAGCCGGCGCTGGAAGGTGCTGCGATGGGCGGTCCAGTGATGCGCCTCGCGCAGCGCCGCCCGCATCAGCCCGGCCGGCGCCAGGGCGGTGTCGAGCCGGGTGTGATGCACCATCGCAAGGATGGTGCGGATGCCCTCGCCCTCGTCGCCGATCCGCCAGGCCAGGGCGCGGCAATATTCGATCTCGGCCGAGCCGTTCGAGCGGTTGCCGAGCTTGTCCTTGAGCCGCTGGATGCGGATGGCGTTGCGCCCGCCCTCCAGCCAGCGCGGCACCAGAAAGCAAGTCAGCCCGCGCCCGGTCTGCGCCAGCGTCAGGAACCCGTCCGACATCGGCGCCGAGCAGAACCATTTATGCCCGGTCAGCCGCCAGGCATCGCCGTCCGGCTCGGCCCGCGTGGTGTTGGCGCGCAGGTCGGAACCGCCCTGCTTTTCCGTCATCGCCATGCCCAGCGTCGCGCCCTGCTTGGCGGAAAGCGGCAGCACCGCCGGGTCGTAGCGCCGCGAAAGCAGCGCCGCCCGCCAGTCGCCGGGCAGGTCAGCGGCGCCCGAGACGACCGGGATGGCGGCATAGGTCATGGTCAGCGGGCAGCAATGCCCCGGCTCGACCTGGCTGGCCAGATAGACCATGGCGGCATGGGTCAGGTGGCCGGCCGGCCCGCCCTCCCACGCGACCGAGTGATAGCCGGCGGCGATGGAGTCGCGCATGAAGCCGTGCCAGGCGGGGTGAAAGCGCAGCTCGTCCAGCCGCCGGCCTNCGGGCGGATGGCGGTTGGCATCGCGCGCCGCCCCCGCCGCCTCGGCCCGGCCGAGTTGCGCGCCATAGCGGGCCAGCCCCTCGGGCTGCGCGCCGCCGGCCTCCAGCATGGCGCGCAGGGCGGGATCGTCGCGCCACAGGTCGCGGTCGCCGGGGCCCGGCGGCTGGTTCAGCACCTCATGCGTGCCCAGCTCGGCTGTCGGATCGATGCGCATGGCCAGGCCCCTCCTGCTGCCTCGTGCCGGGCGATCCTAACCCGGAAGGCCGCCTCGTCGCGAGTCCCGATCGGGAAACGGACGGGCGGGCGGGCGAGTGATCGGCATGGAAAACCGCGGCGAAAACCGCGGCCGCCCGCATCGGGGCAGCCGCGGCGTCGGGCATGGCTCGGGACCGGCGGTCAGGCGCGTTCGGGGACGGGCAGGTCCAGCCAGTCGCGATAGAAGGTGTCGATGTCCGGTTCGAAATCATGGATCACCGGATACCAGGGCGTCGGCGCCTCGACATCCAGCAGATCGCCCGAGAGCGGGCAGAAATACTCCCGGATCACCTGCCATTCCGGCGAAGGCGCCATCAGCCGCGGATACAGCTCTTCCATCTGCGCCGGGGTGCTGCGCACGCGGATGCGGGCATGCAGCTTCCAGTTCTGGTCCCATTCGCAGAAATCGTAACCGGCCTGGCTGCGGATCATCCATTTCTTGTCCGACTGGCGCTGGACGATGTAGAGCTTGGGCCCCAGCGGCAGGATGATCGGGTCGTCCCAGTCCACCTGTTCCTGCAGGATCTCCAGGTAGATCTGGAAACGCTCCTTGTCCTTGGGCGTGGCCAGCATGGTGTGCAGCGTGTCGCGATCGATCTTGCCGTCCACCAGGTCTTTGATCTTGGCTTTGGTATAGGCCATCATGTCCTCCCTTGGATTGGCCTTGAAGGGGTTGGCTGCGCCCGAGGGGGACCGGACGCAGCCGGGGCGTCATTCCTCGACGAATTGCACGGTCCTGACGTCCGGCAGTTCCGAGATGTCCATCGAGTATTCGCGCCCGTAGGAAGGGATCGGCAGGTCCGCCTCCATCAGCTTCCAGTCCACCGGCAGGTTCCAGAAGTCCCGGAACTGCTGCTCGAACCGCGGCCCCAGCTTGAAGGATGCGGCAAACATCTGCTGGACATGCACGCCCGCGTCCTTGGCCAGGATGCGCTGGCGCTCGGCCTCCATCCATTCCTGGGTGGGCACCGATTCCTCCAGCCGCTGCTTGCGGATTGCCTTGCGCCGCGCCTCGGTCGCGGCCAGGTCCACGCCCTTCATGCCGTCGCCCGCGTCCCGCAGCACCACGCCATAGACGCTGTCGGCAAAGCGGGGCAGCAGGTAGCCGCCGTTCACGTCGTCGGCCACCTTCTGCGGCTCGCGGTCCAGCGGATCGCCGAAGCCGGGCCCGCCGCGCATGTAGTTCAGATAGAGGTCGTAGTCCTTGAACATGGCCTCGGTGGTGATCGCCTGCTTGTCGCGCTTGATGCGCGCATCGGGCAGCATCGCCTCCCAGGTCGGGTTCTCGGGGTCGGTGTCGCCGCCATGCGGGATGGCGCCGCCCTGGGCGATGATCTCCTGAAGCCGGGTGTCATGCGCCTCGAAGCGATAGCCAGAGGCGGCGGGATAGCCGCCCATCAGCCCCCAGTCCGAGCTGATATGGCCGTTGCCCATGAAGAACATGGTCCAGTCCTTGGCGTTCCAGACCATGCGCAGCGATTCAAAGCCGCAGCCGCCGCGATACTTGCCCGCGCCGCCGGAGCTGGCCTTGATCTGCCGGCCCAGATAGACCAGCGGCTCGGCCAGTTCCCAGATCTCCATGTCGCCCATGTCGCCTTCCGGGTTCCAGACCGCGGCGGCATGGCTGATGCCGTCCATATGCGCGCTGGCGCCGACGCCGTTCGCCGCACATTCGAACGAGTTCACGGCATGGATCTCGTCATACTGGTTGAAGCCGCCGCCCTGCAGCCAGTTCGAGGTATTGGCGTTGCCGGCATTGACCTCTTCCAGGTAGCCGCGGCCGAAATAGGCCCGGCTGAGACCCCGCCACAGCGCCGTCCAGGAACTGACCAGGAAGTGCCAGCTATAGCTGAACGCGACGCGGCGATCGTCCGGGTTCATCCAGGTGCCTTTCGGCAGCCGGAACTCGGTCCCGTAGGCGGCGCCGTCGTTGATCATCTCGGTCGGGATCAGCGATTGCGTCATCATCACCCAGATGCCGCTGGTGAAGCTGACCTGATGGGCGTTGTAGGTGTGCCAGCCCCAGCGGGACGAGCCCTCGAAGTCCAGCCGCCAGGTGCCGTCCGGGCGGATGGTGATCTCGGAGGGCGTATGCATGATCGTGTCGACCTTGGCGAAATCGGACGGCACCCGCACGTCGTCATGCGCATAGGGCACGTCCACGAAGCCCACTTGCCGGTACTTGCCGGGAATGGTCATCGCCTTGATGCGGGCCTGCAGGCCGACGCGGCCATGCTCGACCGATTCATAGGCGAATTTCCAATAGGCCTCGATGCCCTCGTCCGCGATCACCTCCTCGACCAGCTTGCGGATCATGTGGCAGCCGGCGACGCGGGTGCGTTCGTCCAGCATCCAGTAACGGGTGGTGCGCACCATGCGCTGGCTTTCGTGCAGCCAGTCGCGCTTCAGCTCGTCATTCTCGCCGATCTTACGGCAGGTGATGGAATAGCCGTCGCCGAAACGCTGCACCTGGCCCGTGGACATCGAGCCCGGCCCGACCGAACCGGTGTCGATCACATGGGTCACGCCGCCGACCCAGCCGATCAGCTCGCCCTCGTGAAAGATCGGCACGATGGTGTGGATGTCGCAGGGATGGACATTGCCGATCAGGCTGTCGTTGTTGCAGAAGATGTCCTTGTCCTTGATGCCGGGGTTATGCTCCCAGCCGTTCTCGATCATGTATTTGATCGCCGCGCCCATGGTGCCGACATGGATGATGATGCCGGTCGAGGTCAGGATCGAATCGCCCGCCGCGTTGTAGAGGGTGAAGCACAGCTCGCCCTCCTGCTCGACGATGGGCGAGGCGGCGATCTTCTTGGCGGTCTCGCGCGCGTCGACCACCCCGGCGCGAAGCCGCGAGAACAGCTTGTTGTATTTGATCGGGTCGCTGTCGCGCAGCTCCATCCGCTCCAGACCGGCATAGTGCCGTGTCCGCTTGGTGGCCTCCATCAGCCGGTCGCGGTGCTGCTTCAGCGTCTCGCCGCCGCGGACGATGCCGCGCGTCTCGACTTTGGATTGCATGTTCATGATGTTTCCTCCCCGGGAAATCAGACTTCTTTCAGGTGGAACAGGCGGTGGCCGTCCAGGAACGTCTCGAAACCGCCCGGCACCACGAAGGTCGTCGCGTCGGATTCGATCACGGCGGGGCCGCTGATGCGGTTGCCGGGCTTCAAGGCTTCCATCCGGTAAAGCTGGGCATCGACCCATTTCTTGTGCCGGTAGAACTTGCGCGTGCCGAGCTTGGCCTCCTCGGGCGGGGTCGGGCCGGCCTCGGCTTCCTTCGGGATCTTCGGCTTCGGGATCGGCACCGTGCCGCGCATGATCGCGCCGGTCACCGAATAGCCCAGCTCGGGCGAGCGGGCCGAGGCGGCATAGACCCGGCCATAGGTGTCGTTGAAGGCCTCGACCAGGCGGTCCCAATCCCCGGCGGAATGGGCCTGCATGATCGGGCTTTCGATTTCCAGGTCGTTCAGCTGGCCGCGATACTGCATCCGGAAACCCGGCTGCAGTTGCACGCGGTCGGCGGCATAGCCGTTGATCTCGAATTCCTCGAGCACGCGCTCCTTCAGCTCTTCCCAGGCGGCTTGCAGGGTTTCGGCCTGCGCGACCTTCAGGTCGGCCGAGGCATCCTCGGCGATATTGATGTCCAGCGACTTGTCATAGCGATATTCGAAATCCGCCGCCGCACAGCCGAAGGCGGAAAAGCCCGCCGCCCAGGCCGGCACGATCACGTCCTCGAAGCCCAGCCCCTCGGTATAGCCATAGGTATGGACCGGGCCGGCGCCGCCATAGCTGAAGCAGACGAAGTTGCCCGGCGTCGAGCCCTTGCCCGAGATCATCGAGCGCAGATAGTCGCGCAGGTCGCTGTCCAGCAGTTCGATGACGCCCGCCGCCGCATCCTCGACCGACAGGCCCAGCGGATCGGCGATCTGCTCCTTCATCGCGTTCCAGGCGCGTTCGCGGTCCAGCTTGACCTGCCCGCCCAGGAAATTGTCGGGGTTCAGATAGCCCAGGATGACATGGCAATCCGAGATGGTGACCGTCTCGATCCCCGACTCGGCCCAGCAGACGCCGACCCGATAGCCGGCGCTGTCCGGACCCAGCTTGATCGCCTTGGTATAGGGGTCAAGCCGGATGAACGAACCGGCGCCCGCGCCGACCGAATCCATCGCCACCAGCGGCAGCGACAGCACCAGCCGCGCCATGTCGGGGTCGTTGCGGATCGTCAGCTCGTTCTGGGTGATCAGCGCCACGTCGAACGAGGTGCCGCCGATATCCGAACAGGCGATGTTGGAATAGCCCAGCACCTCGCCCAGGTATTTGGCGCCGATCACCCCGCCGATCGGACCCGAGACGATGGTGCGCGCCAGTTCCTTGGCCTTCCACGAGATGGTTCCGCCATGCGTCGCCATCACCCGGAAATCGAATTTCGAGCCGTTCTCCTTGAAGGCCGAGGTGATCTTGCTCAGCGTCTGGCGCGAGGGCTCGGCGGCATAGGCTTCCAGGATCGTGGTATTGGTGCGGTGGGTTTCCTTGCGCACCGGGTAATAGTCGGTCGAGGCAAAGACCGGGATCGACTTGCCCGAGGCCGCCACCTCTTCCTGCACGATGTCGCGAACCCGGCGTTCATGGCCGGGGTTGCGATAGCTGTGCAGAAGCGAGATCACGATGCCCTCGACATCCTGCGCGATCAGGTCGCGCGCCGCCTGCCGCGCGGTATCCTCGCGCAGCGGGATGACCACGGTCCCGGACATGTCCACGCGCTCCATCACGCCGCGGGTCAGGTGGCGCGGCACCAGCGGCTCGTCGTAGTAATGCGTGTTCAGGTGGATGCGGTCCTCGTAGGCAAAGCCCAGATAGGCCTGGATCGCGCGGCCCATGCGGTGGAAGTCCTCCATCCCCGCATTGACGATCAGCCCGCAGCGCAGCCCCTTGCGCTGCACCACGCGGTTCAGCATGGCGGTGCCGGAATAGACGCCGGTCTGGATGCCGGACAGCGCCTCCTCCAGCGTCAGGCCCCAATGCTCAAGCCCTTCCTTGGAACTGGCGATCAGGCCGAGCGCCTCGTTCTGCGGCGTCGATTGCGCCTTGCCGACGACGAATTCGCCCTCGCTGTCGACAAAGAACGTGTCGGTCATGGTGCCGCCGGCATCGATGCCCAGCACCTGCACCTTGCGATTGTTGGATTTGTCCAATGGCACGGTTTTCTCCTCCCATTGCGCCACCTCCCCGTGGCGTGATGACAGGATGGAACCGGGGGGCCGGCCCGTGTTGTCCGGTTTTCGGACGATGTGTCGGACAGCGGGCGGACAGCTGCCGGCGCGTCAGTCGCGGCGCGGGCGCGGGATGCCGTATTGGTCCAGCTTCAGATACAGCGTCGAGCGCGCGATCCCCAGCCGCCGGGCGACCTCGGTCATGTTGCCGCCCGCCTCGGCCACGGCGGCGGCGATCTCGGCCCGTTCGCGGTCGCGCAGGGTGCTTTCGGCCCGCGGCCCGGCGGGCCGGGTCAGGTGCCGCGGCAGGTCGGCCACGTCGACCAGCCCGCTCAGCGAGGTCGCGCCCAGCGATTCCATGAGGTTGCGCAACTCGCGCAGGTTGCCCGGCCAGTCATGCGCCTGAAGATGCAGCATCGCCGCCGGGGTAAAGCGCAGGGCCCGGCCATGGCGCTGCTGCGGATAAGCCGCGGCAAAGCGGCGGATCAGGGCGGGCAGGTCGTCGCGCCGCTCGGCCAGGGCGGGCAGGCGCAGGGTGGCGGCGGCCAGCCGGAAATACAGGTCGCTGCGCAGCTCGCCCTGCGCCATCCGCTCGGCCAGGCCGGCCGAGGACAGCGACAGGATCTGCAAGGGCGCGGTTGCCGCGCGGCGCAGATGGGCCAGGACTTGCGCCAGCAGCGCCTGCACCGGCGGCGGCGCCTGGGCCGGCTCGTCCAGGCACAGCGTCCCGCCGCTTTCCGCCAGCCGCGTCAACGCGCCCGCATCGACCAGGTCGTCGCGCAGCGCATCGGGGTCCAGCAGGCTGCAATCGACGAATTCGAAGCGCTGGCTCGCCTGCGGCCCCGCCCCGTGCAGCGCGCGGGCAAGGGTTTCCTTTCCCGCCCCCACCGGCCCCTCGATCAGCAAGGGCACGTTGCCCTCGACATATTTCGCGGCGGCGGCGCAGATCGGGCCCAGGCAGGCGCCGCTCTGGCCGATCTGCGCCAGGTCCACCGCCGGATCGGCCGGGCCGCGGCTGCGCAAACCGGGCCGCGGCAGGGTAAGCATGACGCCCAGCATGTCGCCGCGATCCGCCAGCACGTCCACGTCGGCATGGGGCAGAACCTGCCGCAACCGGGCGGCCAGATGGCCCGGATCGCCGTCGCGCGCGTCGGCCGGCAGGTGCAGCGCCCTGCCCTCGCCGTCCCAGGCCCGGCCCGCCGCGGCATCGAAACCGGCGCTGGACCAGACCGGCTGGCCGAAGCGGTCCAGCACCATGATCGCATCGCCGCTGCGGTCGCGGCGCTCGGCCAGCAGCCGCTCGACCAGGCGGCGATGCTCCTGCAGGCCGGCGTTGCGCATCGCCTCTTCGATCTGCATGGCCAGCGTGACCGAAAAGGCCGCGACCTGGCCGAAGGACTGTTCGGAAGGCCCCGAGATGTCGATGGCGCCCAGCAACTCGCCGCTGAACGGATCCTTGATCGGCGCGGCGGCGCAGGACCAGCGCTGGATCGCCTCGCAGAAATGCTCGACGCCCGAGATGGTGACGGGCTTGACCAGGTGCAGCGCCGTGCCGATCGCATTGGTGCCGATGGTGTCCTCGTTCCAATGGCCGCCGGGGTGAAGGTGGTTTTCCTGCCCGCGCGACAGGATGCGGGCATCGCCCTCGGCCTCCATCACCACGCCGCTGCGGTCGCAAAGCAGCAGCATCATCCCCGCGTCGTTCAGCATGTAGCCGGCGCGGCGGATCGCCGTCTGCGCGGCCGAGCGCAGGCGCTGGTTCCGGCTGCGGATCGCGCGCAACTCGTCCTGCGCGACGCTGGGCGCGCGCTTGAGCGTCTCGATCTCCTTGCGTCCCCTGGACCTGACCCAGGATCTGAGCACGACCTCCCGTATGCTGGGGGGTACGCTCCCCAGCGCTCGGAATCGCTCCCAGTCCTCCTTCTGGATGCTTTCCGGCATGTTCTTGCGCCCTGCGTTAAAGGCTGACGGATAGTAAGGTGCGCGGCCCTGCCGGTGTCAAGAAAAAGCCGGACGGACGACCTGCGGCTTTTACGCCGGTCGCGGCAGCAGCGGGCTCCCCAAAGGGCTTCCCGCCGTTCCGGCGCCCCCATCCCTCGCCCGCGCAAAAGGGCAACGGACCCCAAGGGGTAATTCATCTGCAAAGGGGGAGAAATGGTAGCGGAGGAGGGATTTGAACCCCCGACACAAGGATTATGATTCCTCTGCTCTAACCAGCTGAGCTACTCCGCCACGGAGTGCGTGCGATTTACGGCGGGCGGCGGGGGGCGTCAAGGGGCCGAAAGCAGGTTTCTGAAAGTTTTTGACCCGCCCCCGGCCCCTGCGCCATGATCGCCCGCGGCCGATCTTCTTCGTTGCCCAAATACCCAAAAACCACGCGCCACGGCGCGCGCGGCAAGCGCCACCGCCGCCTGCGCGGAAACACCGTCGAATCAGATCGCGATGCCGTTGCGCCCCGCGAGATCGGTAAAGAACTGCCAGGCCACCCGACCCGAGCGAGAGCCGCGCGTCGCCTGCCACTCGATCGCCTCGGCGCGCAACTGCTCCTCGGGGATCTGCAAGCCGTAGGCGTCGCAATAGCCGCGCACCATGGCCAGGTATTCGTCCTGCGAGCAGGGATGAAAGCCCAGCCACAGCCCGAAGCGATCCGACAGCGAGACCTTTTCCTCGACCGCCTCGCCGGGATGGATGGCGGTCGAACGCTCGTTGTCGATCATGTCGCGCGGCATCAGGTGGCGCCGGTTCGAGGTGGCGTAAAGGATCACGTTCGCCGGCCGCCCCGAGATGCCGCCGTCCAGCACCGCCTTGAGCGACTTGTATTGCGTGTCGTCATGGCTGAAGGACAGGTCGTCGGAAAACAGCACGAAGCGGCGCTCGCTCGCCCGGCCCAGGATCGCCAGCAGCCGCCCGACCGAGCCCAGATCCTCGCGCGCGATCTCGACCAGCACCAGCGGCAGGCCCTGGCGCACCGCCTCGGCATGCACGGCCTTGACCAGCGAGCTCTTGCCCATGCCGCGCGAACCCCAAAGCAGCGCATTGTTCGCCGCATGGCCGCGGGCGAATTGCAGCGTGTTCGCCAGCAGCGTGTCGCGCGCCCGGTCGATGCCGATCAGCTGCACCAGATCGACGCGGTTGACCTCGGCCACCGGCTCCAGCCGGTCGGGGTCGGGCTGCCAGACATAGGCGGTGGCCTCGGTGAAACTCGGCTCGGGCGCGGGCGGCGGCGACATGCGTTCCAGCGCCGCGGCGATGCGCAGCAGGGCTTCGTCAGACATCGGCTTCCTGTTCTTCCAGCTCGCGTTTCTTCTCCATCCGCCGCACCAGGAAGATCGACACCTCGTAAAGCCCGTAGATCACCGAGAACAGCACGATCTGGCTGATGACATCGGGCGGCGTGACCATGGCGGCAAGGATCAGGATCACCACGATGGCATAGCGGCGCACGCTGGCCAGCCCTTCCGAGGACACCAGCCCCGCCTTGCCCATCAGCGTCAGCGCCACCGGCAACTGGAAGGACAGGCCGAAGGCCAGGATGAACTTGGTGGTCAGCGCCAGGTATTCCTCGACCGAGCCCTGGAAGACGATGCCGGCCCAGGGCTGCTCGGCACCCGCCGCACCCCCCGCCCCAGCCGCGGCGGCGACCGCCGGATCGGCGGGCTGCGCCGCCGGACCTTGCTGGAAGCCCAGGAAGAAGTCGAAGGCCCAGGGCAGGATGATGTAATAGGCGAAGGCCGCGCCGATCAGGAACATCACCGGCGAGGCGACCAGGAAGGGCAGCAGCGCGTTCTTTTCGCTGCGGTAAAGCCCCGGCGCAACGAAACGCCACAGCTGGTAGCCGACCACCGGAAAGGCCAGCACGAAACCGCCGAAGAAGGCGATGCGCATGGCGACGAAGAAGCCCTCCTGCAGTTTCAGCAGGATCAGACCGCAGGCCTGGTCGCGCTTTTCCAGCGCGTGGCAGATCGGCTGGGTCAGGAAGTCGAAGATCGGGTTCCAGACGAAATAGCACAGCACCATCGCCACGACGAAGGCGAGAACCGACCAGATCAGCCGCGTGCGCAGCTCGGCCAGATGCTCGATCAGGGGGGCGGATGTGTCGTCGATATCGTCCGGCTTGGCAGATTTCATCGCCACGGGAGCGGCCTCTTCATGTCAGTCTTGTCAAGCGCGGTCGGACCGGCGCACGGCGTGCAGGCGGCGGCGCCCTTCGGCCGTGTCCAGCGCATCCTCGGCGGCTACCGGCGGGGCGGCGACGCCCGGCGCGGGCGGCAGGTCGGCGGGCGGGGCG